>DKJA01000156.1:57053-57582 GCA_002454505.1 Oxalobacteraceae bacterium UBA6704 | reverse complement strand
CAGCACCGTCAGCGCCGCGCCGCAGATGCCGGAAGCCGCCCGCACGGCAATCGCCGAGCCGAGACCATGGACGAACAAGTGGGCCAGCGTGGCCAGCGCATACAGCACGAGGAACAGTTCGGTGAACAGCCGCAGGCCGTACTGCTGGCGGAACTTCACCAGCAGCAGGTTCATCGACACATTGGCCATCACGTAGGCGGCCGGCAGCCACTGGATCTCGGACTGGAACACGCCCAGCGAGCCCTGCGCGTAATTCAGGTTGACTGTGACCAGCGCATTGCCCAGGCCACCGGTGATCGCGACGATGAAGCCGACGATGATGAAGGCGATGCGCTTCGGTGTCGAGTGGGTGGGGTTGGACGGCGACCCGGGCAGCGTGGGCCGCTCATGGGGTTTCCAGGTCTGGGGGGCGTAGACGTCCATTTTTTATTATCGAGGGGCTGACGTCGAAGCATAGCACCGGCAGCGGGGGATTGGGGACTGTCCCCATGGGGGACTGTCCCCGGGGTTTGCTTTTCAGTTTGCCATT
>DKJA01000156.1:34574-56809 GCA_002454505.1 Oxalobacteraceae bacterium UBA6704 | reverse complement strand
TCGCATACAGAAGAACAACCCCGGGGACAGGCCCCTGCGGGGACAGTCCCCACAGATCACACCATCGGCGGATCCGTCTCCCGCACCCACACGCGGTGCTGCGCGATGGCCTGCTTGAACGCGGCCAGCGCGGCGCCGGCATCGGCCGGTTCGGCGCCGATGATGCCCGGATCCGGCGTGCCATCCGGCAGGTTGGCCGGGATGTCGGCCTTGGCCAGCAGTTGCGCACCCGAGTCGACCACCATGATCGGCTTGCAGTGGCGGTACTGCAGGCGGACGAATTCCAGCGCATGCGCGTCCATCTCCAGCGTTGCCGCGGCCTGTTCGCCACCCGGCACCACGACCGCGTCGTAGATGACGGCCGGACCCGCTTCCAGCGTGATTTCCACGTCCAGCGTGCCGCCATTGGCGCCGCTGACCTTGCCCAGCTTGCTCGACACGATGCGCGGCACGGCGCCGTCGGCCAGCAGCGACGAATAGATGGCGCGCACGCCGTCGATATCGGTGCCGTTGGCCACCAGGATCGCCACGCGGCGCGTGTGGATGCCCACGTTACCGGGGCGCGACAGCAGCGACAGCGCCGGCGACGGTGGATACTCCGGCAGCGGCTTGTCGGTGGCCATCGGCTGCGGCGGCGGCACATCCAGGCCCAGGCCGTCGGCCACCGCGTTGACCAGTGCTGGGTCGACGTTGGCCAGCATCGACAGCGTGCGGATGCGGATTGCCGGCACCGTCACGCGCGTCAGCTCGAAGCGGAACGCGGCGGCGATATGGGCCTGTTCGACGGCCGTCTGGCTTTGCCAGAACAGGCGCGCCTGCGAGTAGTGATCGGCAAACAGCTCCGGCCGGCCACGCACCTTGTCTTCGACCACGGACGGTTGCGGGAAGCTGGTGAAGCCCATGCGGCCCGTCTGGAACGGACAGCCGCCGCCCAGCGAGTTCGGCTCATACGACACGCGGCCCCGGTTGATCGTCTGGCGGTGCATGCCGTCGCGCTGGTTGTTGTGCACCTGCGTGACGGGCGTGTTGATCGGGATCTCGTGGAAGTTCGGTCCACCCAGGCGGCTGATCTGCGTATCCACGTACGAGTGGATGCGGCCGTGCAGCAGCGGGTCGTTGGTGAAGTCGATGCCGGGAATGATGTGCGCCGTGCAGAACGCCACCTGCTCCGTCTCGGCAAAGAAGTTGTCCGGATTGCGGTTCAGGACCATCTTGCCCACCGGGCGCACCGGCACCAGTTCTTCCGGCACGATCTTGGTCGCATCGAGCACGTCGAACGGGAAGCCGTCGGCCTGTTCCTCGGTGAAGACCTGCAGGCCCAGTTCCCACTCGGGGAATTCGCCAGCTTCGATCGCTTCCCACAGGTCGCGGCGGTGGAAGTCGGGATCGGCGCCGCTGATCTTGACGGCTTCGTCCCACACCAGCGAATGGGTGCCCTGCACCGGCGTCCAGTGGAACTTGACGAACACGGATTCGCCGGCTGCATTCACCAGGCGGAACGTGTGCACGCCGAAGCCCTGCATCGTGCGGTAGCTGCGCGGGATCGCGCGGTCGGACATCGCCCACATCAGCATGTGCATCGATTCCGGCATCAGCGAAACGAAGTCCCAGAACGTGTCGTGCGCGCTGGCCGCCTGCGGCATCGCGTTGTGCGGCTCCGGCTTGAGTGCGTGCACCAGGTCGGGGAACTTCATCGCATCCTGGATGAAGAAGACGGGAATGTTGTTGCCGACCAGGTCCCAGTTGCCTTCGTCCGTGTAGAACTTGACGGCAAAGCCGCGCACGTCGCGCGCCGTGTCCGTCGAACCGCGCTCGCCGGCCACGGTGGAGAAGCGCACGAACACCGGCGTCTTCTTGCCGGCCTCGGCGAACGGTGCGGCGCGCGTGATGTCGGTCAGCGCCTCGTAGCTTTCGAAGTAGCCGTGCGCCGCCGAGCCGCGTGCGTGCACGATGCGTTCCGGGATGCGCTCATGATCGAAGTGCGTGATCTTTTCGCGCAGGATGAAGTCTTCCATCAGCGTCGGCCCGCGCAGGCCCGCCTTCAGCGAGTCCTGGTTGTTCGCAACGGGCACGCCCTGGTTGGTGGTCAGGCCCTGGCCGGTATCGTCGGAACGTGCACGGTCCAGCGGCGTGTTGGTGTTATTGACACCGGGCGTCGCGGTGGTGCCGGTTTTCGGCGAAGCGACGACTTCGGCCGCGGTACTGGCCGAGGCCAGCACGCTGGCCGGCGTGGCCGTCTGGCCCACCTGCGGCGTGCGTGCCGCGTCGCCATACTCGCCCGGCTTGTTGGCGTTCTCCGGCATTTGCGCCGCGAGGTCCATGCCGGCGACCTGCTTCTCGAGCAGTACATCACCCTGCGGATTGCTGTTGCCCAGCGAACCGGGTGGCGCCGCATTGGACGGACCGGACACGGTGGACAGGATGGATCCGGCGCCATCGACGCCGGTGGACTTCTTGGAAGTGGTCATTGCGTTCCTCGTCAGGATTTAACGGATCAGGGCGATCAGGATGATGATGGGCAGCGGAACACCCAGCATCCACAAAAGAATCGAGCGCATGGTGGTCTCCTTGTTATCAGATGATGCGGTCGCGCAGGCGGCCGCCGAAAGTGGCGCACAGGCTGGCCAGGAAGGCGCCGGCAAGCAGTGCAACGAACATCCACAGCGCGGAATGCGCCGCGACTTTACGGGCTTCTTCGGCAGCGGCTTTCGCCTTGGCCTTGGCATCCGCGACAGCCTTGCTGGTGCGGGCGTACACGTCGTCGACGCGGCGCTCGGCGTCCTGCTGGCTCATGCCGGTACGCTTGGCCACGACGGTGGCCAGGTACTGGCGGTCTTCCGGCGGCAGCGCATTGCCGCTCAGCGCGAACGTGACGATGCGGTTCACTTCTACACGCGTGGCGTCATCGCCGACGGTCGCGGTGCCATCGCCGCGCAGCAGCATGTCGCCGTAATAGCCGGCCAGGCCTTCGCTGTCTTTACCCGCAACGGCGGCGCCGGTACCGGTAGCGACTGCAGTGGCAGCACCCGATGCGGCATCGACCGCGCCGCTCAGCACAGCGCGCACGCCGCCGGCCAGCAAGGCAACGGTCAGCAGCGTCGCCAGTGCCCAGGCCAGCAGGCCGTGGGCCGTATCGCGGAAGTAGACTTCATCGGTGTGCACGCCGGCCCAGCGCACGCGCAGGCGGCCGGCCATGTAGCCGCCGATGCCGGCCGCGGCCAGTTGCGTGAAGACGAGCCAGCCGATGGCGGCGGCACCCAGCGGCGCATCGTTGTACTGGTAAGGCGACACGGACGACAGCCCCAGGCCGAGGCCCAGGATCAGCAGGATGAAGGACAGCGCGGCGGCGGCCAGCGCCCCGGCAATGACGGCGCCCCACGAGGTGGCGGATGCGGGTGCCTCGACGGCACCGGCAACGGCCACGCCGGAATTCGGTGATGACAGCATCTGAGTTTCTCCTTGTTTTTATGTTCGGCAGGACGTGACGAAGCCCGGCCATGTGCACAGGCGGCACTTGGCCGGAGCATGGTTGCAACTGCGCCGCTCGCGGGCGAGCGGCAGGCAGTACGGTGAATCAGTCGCGGCGGGAACCCAGCAGCTTCGACACGGCGAAGCCGGCAGCCAGCGCGACCAGCACGGACACGCCCGGGCTGTTGCGCACATAGCTGCGGCCCGTCTCGGCCAGGCGCTGGTAGGCGACGTTCAGGTCGGCGGCCTTCTGGCCCAGCGTGCCGGAGACTTCTTCAGCCTTGTCCGACACCTTCTCGACGGTTTCGTGGGCCTTCGTGGCGAGGCGGTCGGCGGCGGCCGGCACCTTGTCGGCCAGCTTGTCGACCGTGTTGTGCACGGCGCTGGCGGCTTTTTCGGCGGCCGGCTGGATCTTGTCGGCGGCAGCGTGCACGCTGGCGGCGGCCTTGTCGGCAGCCGGCTGCACCTTGTCGGCTGCTTTTTCGATGGTGTTGTGGGCGTCGTTCTTGGTGTTCGAGCCGATCGGCGTCACGGTGCCGGTCGCGTTCGTGTTCAGTTTATCGTTGTCCATGATCGGTTCCTCTTTGTTGGTGTATGCAGGCTTGCAAGGACAACAATAGACCTCGTGTCAACGCTTCACAGTGCGGCACCTAACAAACGTCCATGTGGCAAGGCGAAATCTTGCACAGGACCGGCCGGCACGATGCCGGATGGATTGAGCATCTCGTGGCTCTCGTAGTAATGGCGCTTGATGTGCCCGAAGTTCACGGTGTCCGCGATGCCGGGAAACTGATACATCTCGCGCGTAAAACCGCTGAGGTGCGGGTAGTCGGCGATGCGGCGCAGGTTGCACTTGAAATGGCCGTGATAGACGGCGTCGAAACGGATCAGCGTGGTGAACAGGCGGATGTCAGCTTCCGTGATGCGGTCGCCCGCAACGTAGCGGCGCGTGGCCAGCAGATCTTCGAGCCAGTCCAGCGTGGCGAACACGGGCCCCACCGCTTCTTCATACGCCGCCTGCGATGCGGCGAAGCCGGCCTTGTACACGCCGTTGTTGAGCGTCTCGTACACGCGCTCGTTGATGCGGTCGATCTCGCCGCGCAGCTCAGCGGGATAGTAATCGCCGGGCAGCGCGCCGATGCCGTCGAACGCGCTGTTCAGCATGCGGAGGATCTCGCTCGACTCGTTGTTGACGATCGTGTCGCGCTGCCGGTCCCACAGCACGGGCACGGTGATGCGGCCGTCGTACCGCGGGTCGGCGATGCGGTACAGGTCCGCCATGCGCGCCGCGTGATGAATGGGGTCGGGGATCACGCCGGGACCATCCTTGAAATTCCAGCCGTCGTCCGGCATCAGCCAGTGCACCACCGAGACGGGCAGCAGTTCTTCGAGGCCCTTCAGCTTGCGCATCACGAGCGTGCGGTGCGCCCATGGGCAGGCCAGCGACACATACAGGTGATAGCGCCCCGCCTCGGCGGGAAAACCGGCATCGCCAATCTGATGGCGGAACTGCGAAGCAGCGCGCTGGTAGCGGCCGTCGGCGTCGGATGTCACGGGTTTCATGGTCTGCTTCCGGATGCGTGGGAGTGGCGCAGTCTAGCGCAACGGGCACACGCTGCGCCGCACGCTGCCGCTTTGTGGCATGCTGGACCCCTTTGCGCGAAAAGGCAGGTGCGTCATGTTCCCTATCTCTTCCATCGGCGAACCGTCCGGCATGGCCGGCCTGTTCAGTCCCGCCAGCGTCGGCGCCGCGGCGCCCGTACAGCAGAGCATAGCGGCCAGTGCCGACGTGGCCGTGTCGCCGCTCGGCCAGTTCATGGGCACGCTCGCGCTGTCGCAGAAACGGCTGGGCGAGCTGGCTGCCGCCACCGGCAACCGCGACACGGCGGCCGACCTCGACCAGCTGGGCACCGCCGCCGGCGAACTGGTGGAAGCGTTCAATGTCGGCCGCGCCGTCGACACGCTGGTGCCGCCGTCCGGCGAGCCGCTGCCGGCCAACGCGCTGGCCACGCAACTGTCGCAGTCGTTCGACCAGCAGCGCGCGGCGCTGGCGCAGGTGGGCATCGGCCTGTCCCCTTCCCTGCTCGACGATACCGGCGACATGCTGACAGTCGATTCAGGGCGCCTGCTGGCGGCATTCAACGCGGACCGTACGGGCACGCTGGACGTGCTGTCGCGTGCCGCCGGCAGCTTCGACGACGTGGCCAGTGCGCTGGCCCAGCAACAGGACATTGCGGCACAAGGCGGCAGCACCCTGCAGACGCCCGCCACCGCCGGCCTGCCACCCAGCGCGGTCAGCGACGCCGCGTTGCAGAACGCCTTGCGCGACACGAGCATCGTGCAGGCCAACCAGCAGAACGCCACGAACACTACCAACAACGCCACGGCCACCGCGACCCAGCAGAACGCACCGGAAGCGCCGCTGATCGCCAGCTCGGGCACGCCAGCCGCAATGCTGAACAACCAGGCCGCCGAGCTGACGGCCGCGCAGGCCAACAACAGCGCCACCGGCGCACTGGGGCCGGCCGACCGGAATCCCGGCACGCGCACCGCCGCGCAGAACGCCGCCGTGGCGCAGGCCGTACAGCAGGAAGTGCAACCGCCGCCGCAGCGCGTGGTGGGCGCCGCCGGCGAAGCGTCGGCCACGCCGGTGCAGACACCGCCGCCGGCCACAACCTCGCCCGACCAGGCCAATGCGGCCGCGCTGGCGCAGCAGCTGGCGGCGGAACGGGCCGCCGAGGCCAGCGCCGCGGTAGTGGCCAATGCGGAAGCACGCCGCCAGCAGGCCGTGATCGACGAACGCCTGCTGCAGACGGCGCGCGACGACCAGGTCCGCATCGATGCGCAGCTGCAGGCCGAACGCCAGGCTGCCGCCAATCAGGCCGCCGACAACCAGACCATCCTGACGCAGCAGGAGCGCCTGGCCGCCGACCGCCTCGCCATCGCGCGCGAAACGGCCAACGCCCAGCTGGCCGCGCAGGAAGACATCGTCACGCAGGATCAAAGGCTGCAGGAAGCACGTGCCGCCGCCACGCGCCAGCTGGCCAGCACGCGCGAGGAAGACCTTGCCGCGCAGCGGCTGGCGGACAGCCTGCAGGACGCCCAGCGCGTGCAGGCGCAGCAGCAGACGCTGACGCTCGACGAGCGGCTGCAGGAGGCCCGCCGCGGCGCCCTGCAGCAGACGGCAACCACGCAGCAGGACGCGCTGATCGATCAGCGCCTCGCCCAGGCCCGGCTCAATGCGCTGCAGCAGGCAGCCGACTTGCAGCAGGCCGCGACGCTGGAAACGGCGGAGGCGGAACAGCAGCAGGACGCGCTGCGCGTGCTGCAGGAGCAGGCATCCGCACGGGCCGAGGCCACGTTGCAGCAGCAGCGGCTCACATTGCGCACGCAGCAGGCGGCCGAAGCGGCCGGCCTCAGTGGTGCGGCCGGCGCGGCGGCGGCGACGGGCCTGGCCAACGAACAGGCGGCTGCCGGCGCCGCGGCCGATGCGCAGATCGCCGCCGACGCGGCCGCGACAGCGGCGCAGGCCGCGGCCGATGCGGCCACTGCGGCGCAGGCGTCGGTGGCCACGCCGGCCAATCCGGCAGCGGGCACCACGTCCGGCGGCACGCCAACCGCCGCCGGTGCGCCGGGCACCGGTACCGCCAATGCCGCCAATGCCGCGGCTGCAGCTGCAGCGGCCAACCAGCCGGCTGCGCCGAATGCGGCCGATCCGGCCATGGCGGCGGCCATCGCGGCACAGCGGCTGGCCGGCGGCATTGCCGGCGGCGGCGGCCCGGGTGCCGCGCCGGCACCGCGCAACGAGCTCAATCCGGCCGTGCGGCCGGTCACGCGAACGGGGAACGCACCGACGGTGTGATCCCCATCCGGGGGCGTACACCGTATCGCCCCCGGCCTTTCTTTCTCTTGCTCCCGCCGCAAGAACGTGGATAATTCAGGCAACCACGCAAGTCAACAATAAAGACGGGAGCACGAATGAAGCACAAGTACCTGGTGAGCGCCCTCGCGCTGGCGGGCCTGGCATCCGGCGCCTTCGCGCAGGAGACGGTGGTGAAGATCGGCCACAGCGGCCCCCTGTCCGGCGCGCAGGCCTTCTCCGGCAAGGACAACGAGAACGGCGCCCGCCTCGCCATCGAGGAACTGAACGCGAAGCCGATCACGGTCGGCGGCAAGAAAGTGAAGTTCGAACTCGTGTCGGAAGACGACCAGGGCGATCCGAAGGCGGGCGTCAACGTGGCGCAGAAACTGTCCGACGGCGGCATCCGCTACGTGGTCGGCCCGTACAACTCCGGCGTGGCGATTCCCGCATCGCGCGTGTACGCGAATGCCGGCGTGGTCGTGGCCAGCGTGGCGTCGAACCCGAAGCTCACGCAGCAGGGCTACAAGAATCTGTTCCGCGTGAACGCCAGCGACACGCAGCTGGGCTCCAAGATGGCGCTGTACGCGGCCAAGGAACTGAAGGTGAAGACGGTGGCCGTCATCGACGACCGTACCGCCTTCGGCCAGGGCCTCGCCGCCGAATTCAAGAAGCAGGCGCGCGCCGCCGGCATGACCGTCGCCGGCCACGAATACACCACCGACAAGTCGGTGGACTTCACCGCCATCCTCACGCGGCTGAAGTCCAAGAACGTCGAAGCGATCTTCTTCGGCGGCTATGCGCCGCAGGGCGGCCCGATGGCACGCCAGATCCGCCAGCTGGGCATCAACGCCAAGCTGCTGGGCGGCGACACGATCTGCACGGCGGAGATGGGCAAGCTGGGCGGCGACGCCGTCGGCAGCAACGTGCTGTGCTCGCAGGGCGGCGCGCTGCTCGACAAGGCCGCCAGCGGCCCCGCCTTCAAGGCCAAGTTCAAGAAGCGCTTCTCGGCCGATCCGGACGTCTACGCCGCCTCGTACTACGACGCGATGAACCTGTTCGCGCAAGCCATGCAGTCGACCAATTCGATCGACCCCGCCAAGGTCGGCGCCGCCATCACGGCCGGCTCCTACCAGGGCGTGGCCGGCACCTATGCGTTCGATGCGAAGGGCGACATGAAGTCGTCCCCGGTGACCATCTTCACGTTCAAGGGCGGGCAGCCGGCGGCGATTACCAGCTATTGATCTACGGGGACAGTCCCTTGCAGGGACAGTCCCCGTCTACCCGCGCTATCAAGTTGCGGTTAGTCAACATCCGCCATCCAGGCATCGCGTAGGTTTGTCCTTCGACCAGTCGATGGACAAACGATGAGCGACCAATCCGCACTCTCCTCCCCTGCCGATAACCAATTCATCATCGGCCAGAAAACCGGCGTCACGCTGCTGGGCGGCGGCTATCTCGACGTGATCATGCAGATGCCGTTACCGGGCATCGTGATCTTCGTCCATGGCGTGAACTCCGACGGCGAATGGTACGACCAGGCCGAGCAGGGGTTATGCAAAGGCCTGAACACGCGCCTGAAACGAAACGACGAGGACATGGCGTATCCGACGTCCGAAGGCGGCCAGTTGTCGCCAGCCACCTACATGAGCGAGTTGACGGACGATGGATTCATCAATCCGAAAAGAACACCACAGACGTTCATGCAGGATGACGATCACTTCACCCCGGTCATCCGCTTCCGTTGGGGTTACAAAGCCAGCCTGCGGGAACTCCAGCAATACGGCGATGCCGTTTACCTGAACGAAGAGAATTACTGGGGCGGCGGTCCGTTTGCCAATGGCTGCACTGCCCTGCCGGATCTGTGGAGCGCGGGCCTGTCCGAAAAGCTGTTCCTGTGGCTGCACGTGCAGCACCTGAATCCCGTCAACAACCGCAATGTCTACGCATGCCCGCCAAGGCCATATTTCGTGCTGGCGGCTCTGCGGCTGGCGAAACTCGTCGCATCCATCCGCCAGATACAGGCCGACGTGCCCGTCACGCTGGTCTGCCACAGCCAGGGCAATATGATCGGCATGGCCGCGGCGTTCCTGGGCGACCGGATGAACGTGACCAATGCCGCCGGCTCGAAGCTGCGCTGCGTCGCCGACAGTTACGTGCTGTGCAATCCTCCCTACAGCCTGCTCGAACAAAACCGTACGGAGAACTGGACCGAGAGCCACATGACGGATCGCCACGGCGGCTCGGGACGGCAAACATTGGCAGCACGCGTGGACACGCTGCGGGCTTTCTTCGACATCGTCCGCCAGGGTGCCGCAACCGAGCAGAAGGCCGAGACCATCGACCAGTACGTCGCGAACAAGGCCCGCGGTTTCGATATCCGCACGGACCGTGTGGCCCATGGCTACGGCGCCGGGCCCAGTACCTGCGGCCGCGTAACGCTGTATTGCTGTCCGCACGACCAGGTGATTTCCGCATTGAGCATCCAGGGCATCGGCTGGCGCGGCATGAACAGAGCCGAGATCGACGCTACAGGGGCTGCCGGGGTGTTCTGCCAACGCGTGTTCGCCCAGGGCCATCCCGTCGGCAAGCAGGGGCATTACCACTACTGGACCAACCATTATCGGCAACCGGCACCGGGCAGCGACGATTACTGGTACCCCCCATCCCCACCGGCGAGCTATTCGTTGTCGAAGGGCATGCTCTCGAATCGCCACCCGGTCGGCAAGGTGCTGACCTTCTTCATGGCGCCATTGATGATCTTCTTCACGAAGATTACGGACATGCGCGTGAATGCGCTGCCGGACAAGTCCTGGAGCATTCCGATCGATGCACCGGCCCTGCCGCTCTTCATGCCGAGAAGCTTGCGCTTCGGACAGTGCAGCGAGGATTTCGATGAAGGGTATGACGTTTGGGGCCACTACCGGAGTGCGGACAAGACGCGGCCAAAAGATGATCCCTATGCCCACGTGACGCCGATCGCACAGGGTAAAGGGGAGCCGCCGCGCGACGCCACCGACGCAGGCAAGGGCGACCGGAACAGCGAGGCACGAATGCGCTACGAGGACCGGGGATTCATGCGGATGCAGGCGAAACGGGAAGGCCGCGCCAGTAACGATGCGCGTATCGAGGAAGAAACCCCGGGAGCAACGCCCGGCGAAGAATACAAGGCGTGGAGCGACAAGCACATCAGGAACAACCTGGCCGCGAACATCGATGCCAACGCGACCGATCATTCAACCATCATGACCAATCCGGAGCACGCGGAGAAGGCGCTCGCATACGACGTGGCGATCGGCATGTGCGAAATCCCGGCCGCCAAATTTCAGGAGTTGCGGATTGCTGCGGACTGGCAGTTGTGGGAAGGGCTCGGCAATCGCAGCCCACACTTTCCTTTCGGTGAATATGCCAGTAACGGGAAGTTCGATGGCAAATCGCTGGACGAATGGATACGCGCTCCTGAAAGCGAGGGAAGCATGCCGGAAAAAATCGACGACCGCCGCGAAAACGCGGCGCCTGCACCCCGACCATCTGCGGGAGACTGATCGTGAAATCGCTCATCTCCACGCGATCGCGCAGGCTGGCGTGGACAGCTCTTATCTTCACTCTGGCCGGCGTTGCCACGTGGTGGACCACCTGGTTCTCCAGCCCCGATCTTTCAACCCAAGGTGCCACCATGATACGAATGCTTGCAATTCCCGCATTGGCCAGCATCGCTGCCTTGACGCTGCTTACCGCCTGTTCGACCACTCCTTCGCCAGCGCCAGCACTGACAGTGCAGCAGACGCCGTCCACGCCGGCCGGGCCATTCATGGCACAGGTCGTCGGTGTCAAATGGCTGAATCCCCTGCAACGGCGCGATTACCCGACTGAGTGGCAACTGCTGTGGACACTCGGCCTTGCGAAGCCGAACAAGGATGATGACATGGTGCGATCGGATCCCGACGGCTTCTCGACCTTGCAGTATGTGGCGTCGGTCGCGTACGGCAATAAGGGATCGGAAACCTTCGAAGGCTATCACCACAAATACGTCATGAAGCTGATCGTCCGGATGCACGACATCTACTTCTCCAGTTCCACCTATTTCTACAACGCGCATTCGCTGACGGACAAATCCACCCGCCGCGAATTCGCCGGCCTCCATGTGGAATACGCGCTGCCGCAGGACCGGCTCGATCCGGTCGAAGCCGCCGATTTCGTGCGTAAAACCTTCGTCGATACGTTCTCGATCGGCAGCCCAAACTTCCCTACAGCTTGGACCAGCGCCACGCCGCCCGATATTCGCGTGACGATGGGCGGCACGAACGCGGGCTTCACGTCGCTGGCTGCGGCGCTCGATTACCTGCAGGCGCATCCGGACCAGACGGTATGGGCAATGAACTGGGATGCGCCGGCGTTTCCACCCAACGACATGGGGCTTAACGAGAACATGGCATTGCTCGTGCTGGCGGGGCCCGGCTACAAGACCGAACGCGCCGCGCTGGCCTGGATCGGTTATCCGGCCAGTCGGAACAAGGCGGATTTCCAGGTAGTGCAAGACAAACCGCGACGGATCGTGCAGGCCTGGCAGGCCACGCTGGCCGATGCGCTGGCCAACGCAGGCAAGGAAAAAACCGATATCGGCTACGTGATCCACGATGCGAACAACCAGCACGCCGATTCGGGCGACCGTCTCGCCAGCCTGGCCTACCTGCTGGCCAGCGAAGTGCCGGAGTTCGACTTCGCCAGGCAAACCTTCAATACGTCGGCACTGCTGGGAGAAATGGGCGCCGGCACGGCGTTGACGAATGTCGCGTTGGCGATCGGCTACGCCAATCACGTTGGCAAGAACGTGCTGGTCGCCGGTACGACCGACCCCGGAAAGTCCACCGCCGTGCTGGTGGTGCCGCCGGCGAAGGTGCGCCCCGTCGATCATGAAAAGCCCTGGTTCCGCGCCCGCAGCGAAAGCAAGGCGTACCTGATGTGGTGGGGCCTGCGGCACGACGCCCCCGACTACAGGCAGGGCTATTCGGAATGAGCCCCTACCGGCTCGCGTAATACTTCGCCAGCTCCGCCACCTCCTCATCCGTCAGATGCCGCACGGCGTTGCGCATCTGCGCGTTGACGTCGTTGTGGCGGCGGCCGTCGCGGAAGTCCAGCAGCTGCTGGTGCAGGTAGGATTCCGGCAGGCCGTCCAGCCAGGGCGATGCGGGCTTGCGCACTTCCACCGTGTGGCAGGAGGCGCAGGCGCCCACGTTGCGCATCGGATCGCCGTTGCGGACGAGCCGCGGCGTGTCGTGGTCGACCGGGTCGGACAGCCGTTCGCGCGGCAGGTAGGCATAGTAGGCGGCCAGGTCGCGCATGTCCTGGTCGGTCAGCTCGTCCATCAGCGGGCGCATGATCGCGCTGGGGCGGTGGCCGGACTTGAAGTCGCGCAGCTGCTTGTAGGTGGCGGCGGACGGCTGCCCGGCCAAGTGCGGCGAACCGGCGGGACTCATGCCGCGCGCGCCGTGGCACATCGTGCAGCGCATCGCCAGCGTGGCGCCGCGGCCGATCGACGCGCTGTCGGCCGGCGCCATCATCTGCGCGTTGACGATCACATTGCTGGAGCGCGGCGCGGCGCCGATGTCCAGGCCGGGGCTGAAGTATTCGCCCGGCGCGCCGGCGGCGCGGCAGATCGATTCCCACAGGCTGAGCATCGCATCGCGGGCATGGGCGCGCGGCACCAGCACGAAGCCGATGAAGCCGGCCACCAGCGCGATGCCGGCGACGGCCAGCACGCTGCCGGTGAACCAGCGGTTCTTCAGCGAGAACACTTTTTTATCCGTCATGGCTGGCTCCCGATCGGCACGGCCGGCACCGACGTCTGCGGCAGCCCGATCAGCTGGCTGATCGGATAGCCGTAGTTGACCACCGACAGGCCGATCATCAGCGCCAGCCACAGGCCGTAACCGTTCAGCGCGGACGGCACGCGCTCCACATGTACCGTCTCGCTGAACGTGTATTCGGGCAGCGTCACGGTGGCGCTGCGGTGGCCGCGCGCCAGCACCAGCAGGAACAGCAGGCCGGAGGCGACGAGCAGCAGCCCGCCGATGAACGTGATGATCACGGTGATCGCCTGCGGCGCGAGCTCGGGATTCGAATAATCGAAGTACGCCATCCGCCGCGGCATGCCGAGAATGCCGACGACGTGCCACGGGAACGTCAGCACGATCATGCCGACGAACCACAGCCACAGCTGCCAGTGCATCATGCGGCCCGCCTTCAGCGCCCGCCCCGTCAGGTGCGGCCACAGGTCGTACGCCAGCGCGAAATACATGATCACGATGGCGCCGCCGAAGATCAGGTGGAAGTGGCCCGTGATCCACTGCGTGTTGTGGATGGCGAAGTCCAGCTGGTAGCTCATGTTGATCAGGCCACCGGCGCCGCCGAAGCCCAGCATGATGAACGAGAAGGCCACGGCCAGCATCATCGGGTTATGCCACGGCAGCCGCTTGACCCAGCCGACGGCGCCCGTGCCGCCGCGCAGCCGCGCGGCGATTTCGACAGACGCGGTGATGGTGAAGATCGTCAGCAGCGTGGGGATGGACACCATGCCGGTGAACACGGCATGCAGGAACTTCACGCCGGAACCGACCTGCGGATCCTGGAACAGGTGGTGGATCCCGATCGGCATCGAGAATACGAGGAACAGCACGAAGGACAGGCGCGCCATGCGGTCGCTGTACAGCCGCCCGCCGATCGCCCGCGGCACGATGGTGTAGAACGCGATGTAGGCTGGCATCAGCCAGAAGTAGACGATCGCATGCAGCGTCCACGAGAAGAACACGCGCGCCAGGCCCGCATCGATGGTGTGCTTGAAGCCCAGCGCCACAGGCAGGATCTGGAACAGGATCTCGATGGCGGCGCCCAGCGACGTCCATGCCCACAGGTAGGCGCCGGCCAGGTTGGCGAACATCGGCAGCGGCACCGTGGCGCCCGGATTGGCCTTGCGCCACACATACAGGTTCACCGACATCAGCGCCACCCAGATCCACGAACCGACGACCACCAGCACCACGCCGATGTAGTAGAACGGATTGCCTATCAGCGGCGGGTAGAAGGTGTACAGCACCGAGGCGAGCCCCATCGACACCGGGATCATCGCCGTCACCGTGCCGATCACCACGAGCCAGAAGCCGCCCCACGCCCAGCGCCGGCCAACCAGTTTCTGCTTCAGCGACAACTCGACGATGGCGTAGCCGAAGCCCATCGCCACCAGCGTGGGAAACACGTAGCCCATCGCCGAACCGTGCGCAGTGACGGAGCGGTAGTACAGTTCCGGATTGCCGATCCAGTCGCGCAGCGGGCTGCGGATGTACATCTGCCACTCGCCCAGCAGCAGCGCGGCAAAGAACGCGATGAAGGCAACCCAGAAATGGGCGAGCACGAGACGGCGGCTGTCGTTGCCGCTTGCATTATTGAACACAGCTGGCCCTCCCGTTCTTGATCGCCAGGTCGAATTCGGCGGGCTCCACCACTTTCACGTGCGCCCACATGGCGGCATGGCCGATGCCGCAGAACTCGTGGCAGGGCATCACGTGCTCACCAGTTTTCTCGAAGCGCGTGCGGAAGTTGGAGATGTAGCCCGGCGCCAGCATCACGTTGACATTGGTGTTCGAGATCGAGAAGCCGTGCACCACGTCGGAGCTGGTGCCGCGGATCTGCACGGGCGTGTCGCGCGGTACCAGCACGCATTGCGGCGTGAACGCATACTGGCTGCCCAGCAGCCGCACGGTGACGGAACCATCCGCCTCGCGCGCCGAGCCCAGGTTCGCCTCGACGAATTCGCCGGAAAGGTGCAGCGTGCCGGGATCGATGGTCTCCATCCGCGTCGGCGGCATCGCCGCCCAGTGCAGGCTCATATACACCAGCATCCCCGTCAGGAACACGATGATGGCGCCGACGATCCAGACCCAGCGCGCCTCGGCCCGTTCGGCCACCGTGGCGCCGTGTGCGTCGTTATGCAGTTCGGCCATCGCTCAGACGCCTCCCCGCGCCACGAACACCATCAGGTAAAACGCGATCCACAGCGCCAGCACGATCGCCACAGCGGTGCCGGCAATGGCAAAGGCGCCGCCGGGGCCCTGTGCGACGATGGCATCGACGCGCTGCTGCTGGTCCGCTGCCGGAATATCGGTGGGTTCGACGAACATGGTGTCTCCTATTCGAGCGTGGCGGAACGCAGGGTGTTCACTTCGCGGGCGCCCACCGGGCCGGCGCGGTTGCCCCATGCGTTGCGGATGTACGTGACGACGGAGGCGATCTCCTGGTCGGACAGTTCGTGCGCGAACGGCGGCATGCCGTACGGCTTCGGGTTCTTCTTCGTGCCGGGCGGGTAGCCGCCGTTGAGCACCATGCGGATCGGGTTCACCGCCGACGTCATCGTGATCGACTGGTTGATCGCCAGCGGCGGATAGTGCGGCAGCTTGCCCTTGCCCTGGGCGCCGTGGCAGGTGGCGCACTTGGCGTCGTAGATGCGGCGGCCGTCCGAGAACAGCTGGCCCACGTCCGCGCGCAGCGGCGTGTTGTCGACCGCCACCGGCTGGTCTTCCGGCAGCGCCTTCAGGTAGACGGCCATCGCGCGAATATCCTCGTCCGTCATGTACTGCAGGCTGTTGTAGGTGACCTCCGCCATCGGCCCGTAGACCGTGCCGCGGTTCGACACGCCCGTCTGCAGCAGGTCCATGATGTCCTGGATGTGCCAGTTGCCCAGGCCTGCTTCCTTGTTCGACGTCAGCGACGGCGCATACCAGTTCTGCATCGGGATCAGGCCGCCGCGGAAGGCTTCTTCCTGCGACGAGCCGCCCAGCGCATTGATCGGCGTGTGGCACATCGCGCAGTGGCCCAGGCCCTGCACCAGGTATGCGCCGCGGTTCCATTCGACGGACTTGCTGCGGTCCGGCTGGTACTCGCCTTCGTTGAAGTACAGCGTGCGCCAGCCGATCAGCAGGCTGCGGTTGTTGTACGGGAAGCGCAGGTCGTGTTCGCGCGTGGCCAGCCGCACCGGCGGCACCGAGCGCAGGTAGGCGAAGATCGCATCGTTGTCGGCCCGCGTGACCTTGGTGTAGCTGGCGAACGGCATCGCCGGATACAGCAGCTTGCCGTCCGGGCCGCGGCCCGTGTGCATCATCTTGTGAAAGTCGTCGGCCGTCCATTTGCCGATGCCCGTCTCGCGGTCGGGCGTGATGTTCGGCGCATACAGCGTGCCGAACGGCGTAGGCATCGGCCGGTTGCCGGAAAAGATTTTCGCGCCGGGTACCGTGTGGCAGGCGATGCAGTCGCCGGCCTGCGCGAGGTACTTGCCGCGCTCGATCTGGCTTTGCGCCGCGCGTTGTGCCGATGCGTGCGACGTCAACAGCAATGCAGCCAGCGGCAGGAGGAAATGGGAAAGTCGCATGCTCACCTCCGCGCCGGCTGGTGGCTGCCGCAGGCCAGCGGCAGTGCGGCGTTGCTGGCCTTCGCTGGCCGCACGCCGGGATCGACGGGCAGCGAAGCAAGCCAGCCCGCCACTGCGGCCACTTCGGGCTCGGTGAGGCTCGACGCGATCACCTGCATGCAGTCCGGCGCGATCGCCGTGCGCACGCCGAAGCGCCATGCGCCCAGCTGCGCGCTGACGTAATCGGCGCGCAGGCCGAGCAGGCCCGGGATGCCCGGCTCGCGGCCGCCCAGGTTGGCGCCATGACAGCTGGCACAGGCGGGGATCTTGCGGGCGGGGATGCCTTCGGTGACGATGCGGCGGCCGTCGACCAGCAGCTGCGCCGGCCGGTTGACGACGGGCTGCTGCAGCGGCGGCGGATCCTGCTGGGCAAAATACTGCGCCATGTCCTTCAGGTAGGCTTCCGGCAGGTAGGCCAGCATGTAGTTCATCGGCAGGTACTTGCGGCGGCCGTCGCGGAAGGCCACCAGCTGGTTGTACAGGTAGCCGGCTGGCTTGCCGGCCAGGCGGGGAAAGTAGACGTTCTCGACACCGCGGCCCTGCACGCCGTGGCAGCCGATGCATGCCTTGACCCGTTCTTCCATCGTGTCCGGAATCCGGTCGGCCGTCGCCTGGGCCCGCGCGCCGGCGGCCCCCAGCGCAAGCAGCGCCACGATGCCGGCGCGTGCCGGCCATGCATGCATCCACATTGTGCTGTCCACTGCGACGACCTCCTTTCGCGAGCCTGCGGCTCCGGCTGAAGCTACAAAGAGTTACGGGCCGAAGTTAGCACAGCTCCGCAGGGGCACGGCGTACGCATGGCGCGCGCCATAGGCAGAAATCCCGACACGAATGATCGCCCGGCTGAGCCGGAACGCCCATCCGGCATGGGTTGGCAATGGTTCTATCCCCTCCGGCAGAGAACAACTAGTTACTTTTATCTAGTCATTCCGGCCAGTGCCGGATCAACAACACTGCCGCGTCCCGCAGTGCGGCGCCATGCAAGGCCGTGGCCTGCCGCAGTGCCGCCAGGTCGACCCCCGCGTGGCGCAATTCGACCGAATGACCGACCAGCCACGCCTCCAGCGCCTGCGGCTCGAACTCGGCGTGGAACTGCAGGCCCAGCGCGTAGTCTTCCACGGCGAAGGCCTGGCACGGCGTGCCGTCCGTGCTGGCCAACGAAGACAGTCCCTCCGGCAGCGCGATGTTGTCGCCGTGCCAGTGCAGCACGGGGATGCCCGCCAACGGCGCCAGCACGCCGGGCGCGTCGGCCAGCGACAGCGGATGCCAGCCCAGCTCGAAGCGGCCGCTGGGCGCCACCGCACCGCCCAGCGCCACGGCCATGAGTTGCGCGCCGAGGCAGACGCCCAGCGTGGGCCGCTTCGCCGCCAGGCGCGTGCGCAGGCCGTCGATCTCCGCCTGCAGCCACGGATAGTCCTGCAGGTCGCCGACGCCGATCGGCCCGCCCAGCACGACGATCAGGTCCGCGCCAAGCCATTCATCGGGCGACAACGGTGCCACGCCGGCCTGCCGGTAGCGGATGGTGTAGCCCCGCTCGCGCAGCGGCGCCGCGAAGCTGCCCAGGTCTTCGAAAGCCACGTGGGTGATGGCGATGCATTCCATGCGTTCTCCTTTGCGCCGCCGCGGCGGCAACCGTTGTCGTTGCAGTTTAACGAGGAAGCCGTGGCATCACTTGGCGCGCAGCTTCACGCCGCTGAAATCCACCGGCACGTCGAACGCCACGTTCACATAATTCGTGAACAGGTTCAGCGCCACGTGGGCCACGATCTCGACGATCTGGCCATCTTCGAAGCCGGCGGCACGCACGGCAGCCACGTCGTCGGCATCGATGTGGCCGCGGTTGTTGACGACCGCCAGCGCAAACGTCAGCGCCGCCGCCGTTTGCGGATCGTCCGACAGGCCGGCTTGTGCCGCGGTCATTTCCTCGCTGGTGGCGCCGGCCTTACGGCCAAGTGCCGTGTGCGCGGCCAGGCAGTAGGAGCAGTCGTTGCGGTCGGCGATGGCGACGGCGATCTGCTCGCCCAGTTTCGCGCCGAGCGTGCCGCCGCCGAGGGCGCCGAACGAGCCCCACATGCTTTGCAGCGCGGCGGGCGAGTTGGCGACGGCGCGGAACATGTTCGGCGTGGCGCCGAATGCGCCGTGGATCTGGTCCAGCAGTTGACGGGCGGTGCCTTCGGCGGCTGCGGGGGTGACGAGTGCGATGCGGGACATGATGGTTCCTTTCGTGGTGGGCCGTTGAGGGGATGAAACGGGGGGCCCGGGGGCCGTTTCATTTTAATAGGAGTCCTAAGTATATGAATCAAAAAAATGGTGACTGGTATCAGTTAGATGCAAATTCAAAAGCAACCCCGGGGACAGTCCCTTGCAGGGACAGTCCCCAGTCAAGTGAAAATGCGCCAGTTGCGGCGCTCGCTTTCGATATCCGCCGGTTCGTGCTCGGCGCAGTCGATGCGCAGGAACTTCAGCGGCAGCGGGGCGCCGACCAGCGCGCAGTGGTGCGGCGCGGGTTCGCCGGGGTATTTGTCCGGCTCGAAGAAGCGGCACGACAGGCATGCGCGCAGCTCGGGAAAGCGCTGCGTCTGCTGCAATTGCGCGATCAGCTGGAATAGGCCTGTCAGCAGCGTCAGCTGCGTGGCGGCGGGCAGCGCTGCCGCCGCATCGTCGGCAAAACCCAGCGCGCTGCCGACCCGCGCGGCCAGGGCGTTGCCCTCCTCCGTCAGGAACAGCGCCGTGGCGCGGGCATCGTCGCTGTCGCGTGCCTTGCGCAGCAGGCCCTTCGACACCAGCGACGCCACGGAATCGCTGGCGCTCGCGCTGGAAATCGACAGCTGCTTCGCCAGCCACGTGAGCCTTACGCCGCGCGTGCGCCGGTACAGCAGCTGCAGGATTTCCACCTGCACGGGATTGAGCCCCTCGGCCGTGGCGAACGCCCACACGCCGGAGCGCAGCACGCCGCCGATGCGGCCGATCGCGGTGACGATGCGGGACGAGACGTCCGGCGTGCCATCCCAGGGGGTTTCGGGTTGCATGTCCATGCAGCCAAGTATAGGGGCTGGCACATGGATGTAAAGGAGTCCTAACTAAATATTTTCAGCCGACGGCCTGCTGCACGGGTGCCGCCGGCTTGGTCGGACGGCCATGGAATTCCTGGGCCCGCACGGTGTTGCGGCCGCCGTGCTTCGCCGCATAGACCAGCTGGTCCGCCAGATCGAGCAGCGCCTCCTGCGGGAAGCGCTGCGTCACCACCGCGAAGTTGACGGAGGTGACGCCGAAGCTGGCCGTCACGCCCACCGCCTGCCCCGGCGCCACCTGCGTGGACGAAGCGGCCAGCGCGGTGCGCATCCGCTCGGCCAGCAGCACGGCGCCGGCCAGGTCCGTTTCCGGCAGCACCAGCAGGAATTCCTCGCCGCCGCAGCGGATCAGGCTGTCCACGTTGTCGCGGATCATGCCGCGCAACAGGGCGGCAAACGACACCAGCACCTGGTCGCCCGCCGCATGGCCGTAGGTATCGTTGACGGCCTTGAAGAAGTCGATGTCGCAGGCGATCACCGACAGGCCGAGACGGAAGCGCCGCGCCCGCGTCAGCTCCATGTTCAGCAGTTCCTGCTGCAGGTAGCGGCGGTTGTGGCAGCCCGTCAGCGGATCGCGTTCGGACAGGTTCTTCAGCACCGACTGCACGCGGAATTCCTCGCGCCGGATCAGGTGGTAGCGGCGCGCGGCAATCGCGCCGAAGCCGTTGGCCAGCAACAGCAGCATGGTCATCGTCAGCATCGCATCGAACGGCAGCCGGCCAAGCGCCAGCGCGATCAGCACGAACACGAACGATGAAATGGCGGCGATGGCAACCGAATACACGAAGCGGTTCGGAATGTACACGTAGACGACCAGCGCCATCAGCCCCATCGACATCGCATGCCACGGCAAGTCTTCCGGCCTTGCCAGCGTGACGGGCACGAAGGCCAGCATGCCCACCACTTCCGTCAGGCTGGCCGTCGCATACAGGCGCCGCACGGAATGGGGATGGCGGTAATTGCTCACGCAGCTGCCGACCGCCACCACCGCCACCAGCATGCGGCTGCCGAACAGCAGCAGCGTGTCGGCGGTAAAGCCCAGCGACAGCACGTCGGTCAGCGCGAATGCCACGTAGAACGCGGCGCAGAACAGCAGCGCCGTGCGCAGTTGCGCCTTCGTCTGCGCCAGCAGGTGATGGTTGAAATGCGCTTCGATCGTCCGGTCGGTGAATTCGGCCGACAACGGGGAAATCGCAAACGCCGCATCGCTGACCTGGGGTGCCACTGCTGCTCCTCGGCTGGTGAATCCGCGCGTGGCGGAAAAGAGCGAGTATTGTAATAGTATCTACTCCCCTTTTAGCTCACCAATTGTCACCGTCCCGGACAAAAAAACGCTCCGGCTGAGGCAGCGCAGGCAAGCTGCACGTCGATGTATCCACAGGGCAACAAATGACTAGCGCGGCTGCCTTGCGGCGAACAGGGCAACCTTGCCGCGCTCGGTGATTTCCACGTCCTGGAAATGCAGCGATAAGGCGTCGCGCAGCGCTTCGACGGTGTCGCCCCCGTTGCTGAAGATGCCCTTTCGGTTGTAGGTCTTCATCAGCAAGCGGCCCAGCGCATTGTGGCCCGCCTCGTCGCCGAGGATCGTCGCGCCGTACAGCACGCCGTCGGCGGCCAGATGCTGCTTCAGGTTGGCAAATGCCGCCGCCTTTGCCGCCATCGGGCCGGGCAGGCAATGCAGCAGGTAGAACAGCGAAATCGCGTCGAAGCGGCGGCCCTGCAGCGGAGCGGTGGATGCCAGCACGTCCGCCTGGAACAGGCCGTCGTTCGGCCGCTCCATGCGGTGCGCAGCGGCGTGCAGGCAGTTGGGATTCAGGTCCAGCAGCGCGACGTCGTAGCTGGCGGGGGTATGGGCATGGGCGAGATACCAGCCGGTGCCGACGCCAACATCGAGGTGGCGCCGGCCGGCATGCTTGCGAAAGAACGGCAGCAGCACTTCGCGCGTCGGGCATTGCCATGCAAAGCGGTTGGAGAAGCCCAGCACCCAAGCGTCATACAGGGCGAGCACGAAAGAGGAATAGACAGCCGCACCGGCGCGGCGGGGAGACTCGGGGATTGGAGGCATCGATCGGAACGTGTGGATAAGACCCGGCGGCCGAGGGCGGCGCGGGTTGGCGCGGCGCGCACTTTGCAGATACGCCGCGCCGGGGTGGTTGGATGCAATTCGACGCAGCATCATTTCCCCCAGGCCCCAGAGAGTGCAATCGCCGCCGTTGCGCCGCTACAGATCCCGCGTTATTGAACGAGTTTTACGGTATCCCGGTCGAATGTCATCGACGCGGCGCCGTAATCCACGACGACTTTTGTGTCATACACATAGGTCACACGAACCGACTCCGTATCCTCGCAATTTTCTGCGATGACCGTAACGGATACATTC
>DKJA01000156.1:0-34380 GCA_002454505.1 Oxalobacteraceae bacterium UBA6704 | reverse complement strand
GATACATTCTGACTGGCTGGCGTCAGGACCGTATAAGTCGTGTGGAATTGGGCAGGTGCCATTTGATTCGCCAATGCCGTGATTTCGGTCATCGGCTGCGTAACGAACTTTCCGTCCAGGCCATGGAACCGCATGCATACCGGAGCGCCGTTGCTGACCGGCCCAGCCTCCCCGATGACATCCTTCACCGGCTGAATGCTCAGTCGCCGATCCGACAGAGGATTTTCGACGGGCGCCACGAGTGTTTGAAAATTTTGCTGCCAATAACGGGGTGTCGCGCTGTTCGCCCAGTCGTAAATGACGACGATGCCGCGGCTCCGGTTGTAAGCAACGGACCTGACCGCATTTTCCAGCATTGGCTGCCAGTTTCCGCTGACGTAACCGCTGTAGGCCTTGGTCGCATCGCCGGTCACGACCGACCAGCCGCCGGCGGGACCGACGAAATAGTTGACCAGCTTGCCTGGTGTCCGCAACGTACTGAGCGGCGCGCCGGGCGAGGTTGCGACGACGCTTGGCTCGCTTTGTCCCATGCCTGCACAGGTATACAACCGCGTTGTCGGTGCCGTATCGCAGTAGGTCAGCGCGTTCTTGAAGCGTGTCGGCCGCGTATAGTTGGCGTGCAGGGCATCCCAGAATTCGTTGTACCAGCCACCGGAGACAAAAATATCCCGCCCTTTTGAAACGAAGGTGAAGGCATTGTTATCGGCATGATTATGGCTATAGCTGCCAAGGCGGCTGGACCGGAAATACAGGCTGGATCTCGTGGGACTCAAGACACTGCTGTGCATGGCGACGGTCCCGGCGTCTTCGAACAGGTAATCGTCCGGCGGCAGCTGTTCTTCCAGTTCTGCAGGGGCTTTGACGGCACGCAGAAAGTACGTCTGTATCGGCAGCAGCGCCGCGGTGTGGCCCGCCAGCGAAGGCTGGTAATACCATTCGTCGATCTTCTTGCCTGACACCAGGGCATACAGGCGGTAATAGGTAAATCCGCTCCACTTGAAAATATCCCTGTTTTCGGCGTCGTCACCGAACGGGCTCATCAAACGGGCATTGACGTCACGTGAGGTAAAGGCCAGAAAATTATTGTGGAAGCTGTTCAGCGCAGGCAGTTTCGTGAGATTCTCTCCGGACATAATCAGATAGTTGGCCAGCGAGCGGCCGTACCAGTCGAGCGTCATCCAGCCATAATAAACACCGTTGCCGTATGCGCTGTCTGTACCGCCGCCCCATGTGCCGATCGTCGTCACGACGCGGGTCCAGGCGTCCTGCAGCAACTGTCCGGCATTCGCCGCTTCGAACTGTTCGTTTTTGCCTCGTGCGCCGGTAGCAAACATGATCGTATCCGTTGCCACCAGCGCTGCCGTCAGAAGGTGCGACTCATAGGGCAGTTCGACGAGGCTCGGACGGCTGAGTCCACCACCCAGCGGCATTCCCGTATCCATGTGCGCCAGTGCTGCCGACAGACGGGCCTTCAAAGCAATCAGCAACACATCCTTCTGGTCGTCATCCAGATCGCCGTAAAACATATCGAGTCCGAGGCCAAGCGTGTAATAGATGCTGCGGTTCGCCTGGTCGTTGCTCAGCTCACTCGACGTCGCTTCAATACCGGTATTCCAGGCAGCGAGGCGAATGAGGCGGCGAATCGCTTCATCCACGTAGGGCTGCCTTGCGCTGCCTTCGTTTACATAAGCCGCCAGCGCAAGATCCTGGACTGCCTCATATTGCCAGTACGCTTCGCCCCCTGCGTCGTCCGCCGACAACGGTTCCGTGACAGGATAGGACTCTTCCGCCTCGTCCAGCCACTTCTCGGCGTGTGCCAGCCGAGCTTCGAAAGAGCCACGCAACTCCGTCGCGGATATCATCGCCCTGAAATTGCTGCCGCTCATAGGTTGTCCAGCCGCCGTCCGCGGGGCCAGACGGGGACGAGCCCGCTCGCCCCCGCCGGAAGAGCCCGCTATCGATTCTCTGACTTTTACCGCCGATGGGACAGGCGGCAGCGTGGCATTGCGGAATAAAAAAGTTCTTTCCGCAGTCGTTGCGAAGCGGTTCTCCCCGCGCTTCTTGTAGGTAACGGACCATTTGTAAAGGCCTTGCATGGTCAAGGCGTTGGCATCCGGCAGAACGAGGCGAGCCCCCTTGAACGTGATTGTCTGGACTGGCCCGCTGGGCGGCGTCAACGACAACGTCATGTTCGCTCCCAGGTCTGCGTAAGACGGAACTGTCGCTACAAATACAGGATTTCTGACCACAACTTCGGTGCAATGCCGCGGCTCGATTCGCCGATAGTCATGGCGCACGTCCATCTGATCGACTGGTTCCGGCAAGGGATCGCATCCTTCGACATAGGCGCCGCCGATATACTTCCCTTCGAGTACCGTGGTGGTTGCTGCAGATACTGAGGATAAATGTATTGCTGTAAAGAAGATCGCAAATAGCGCTGTTTTCATATGAATCCCGGATGAGAAGGTCGTTGTGGGTGACGCCTGTTGCCGATGATTGTGATACAGCGAAATATTAACTTAAAGTAAACAGTTTTCAGCCATCTTCGTAACTACTGAGCAGCAAGTCACGCGATTTGAGCGTGAATGATGAGCTGGGATATATCGACGAATGGAGGGCAAGATATGGCCGGATCGACGATATGGCGTACAAAAGCAAAAGGGCCACCTTGCCGGATGACCCTTATCGCAATCCTTATGCCTTTTCGCGGTATTGAACCGCGGGATGCAGCAATGCCGATCAGCAACCGGCATCGGTCACGGTAACCGTCGCCGGCGTGACCACGCCGCCGGCAGCAGTCGCCTCCGAATACGTCGCCCGGCAGCTTGCCGCCGTGGTGGCCCGCTTCGGCGACACATGCAGATCACGACCGTTGACGGTGATGGTCCAGTCGTCGGCGCTCAGGCCGGAGGCGGTGGCGGTGGTGGCAGCCGACGACGGGTAGCCATTGACCATTGCCACGCTGGTGCCTTCCATGTCGACAGCGGCCGTCAGTGAACCCGTCACGAGCGCCCGGCCATGGGCCATCGCACTGGTGGCCGCCAGCGAACCGCGCGCCGCGTTGACGGTGGCCCGGCGGGCATCGCCGCCCAGGTCGGCGAACTTCGGCAACGCGGTGGCTGCCAGGATGCCCAGGATGACGATGACGACGATCAGTTCGATGAGGGTGAAACCGCCCTGCTTGCGTGCGGTACCGGATGGCGAAACGTTCATGGTGGGTTCCCGAAAAAGTAGGCGCGCGTGGCAGCAGCTTCGACTGCTGGCCCTCGCCGCCCGATCTTCACGACAACCGGGTATTGATTACGCGCAAGTAGCGTGATTCTACCGGGCAAGTACTGCCGGGGACACCGTGCGGCGGTTTTTTTTCGTTAACAAGTAACACTTGGTGTCGACGGCGCCACGGCTTGCGCGTGGCGGACCGCAAAAATGTTAATTCCAAGATCATTCCCGCGATGGCTGCGCATCGAACGGCACAAAAAAACCGCGCTCCAGGTGGGGAACGCGGTTTGTTTGAAGCTACTCCCTATGATGCTGTTTATCGCGCCGCGCTGCCCTTGCGCGAGCGCCGGAGCGCGACACCAGTGAGGCCCAGGCCGGCCATCAGCATCGCCCACGTTGTCGGTTCCGGCACGGGTGCGGCAATTCCCGGCGAATAGCTCAGATTATCGATGACGAACGGCGTATTATTCAGCGAATAAAAACCCATCGACATGACGGTGATATTGGGATTCTCGAATTGCACCAGCTGCAAATCCAAAGGATCACCGTTCGCAAATGCAATACCGGTCATATGGAGGGGCACGACTTCGCCCTCGAAGACGACGGTGGCATTCACATCGAAAATATACTGGGTTGTTGGATCGAGGTCGCCGGAAAAGGTAAATTGCAGCAGCTTGGCACCATTTTCAAACGTCAGCCCGATGGAACTGGCGCAGGCGCCGCCGGATGCGGCGCAGAGTGCATTGCCGGTGCCGATGTCGGTGATCAACAGGCTGTCGGGAGACGAGAACGTCAGGTCGCCGATCGAATATGTCGATGGGAGATTCGTGCCGCTGGCCAGGTTCTCAAAATCGATGGTTGTTGCGCTTGCGGTGGAGATCGTCATGGCAGAAACAAGAGCTGCAGCACATAAAGCTTTTAATTTCATGATTGCCTCAAATAAATGAATGATGGACTCGAAATGAATTGCGGCCTCCAGCACGCCCACGCATGCAGTCATTTCGGGACCACCGTGTCATCCATAACCGGATGCGCGTCGACTGAAACCCTCCCGAGTATGTATTCAAGTTGCAAGCCAGTCAAGAGTTTCGCGTCTGGCAAATATGCAAGTGTAGTATTGACGAGAATTCACTGATGCAGATCCAATTTAATAAAGATGTATCATCGCCGGATTTACGGCATCAATTGAAATTAAATTTTCGCAGATGCAATTATATTAATTTTTATCGAAGCAAAATTCTGCAATTTAACTTTCGACGCGATTGGAAACTGATATATCCTTAAATCATCAAAATAAAGGTTCTATGCCAGTGCCAGCTGCAGCGTCGTGCGCTCAGGCGGCCCGGATCTTCGCCAGCTGCCGGTCGAAATCCGCAGGATCGAAATAATCGCGCCACACGGTGATGCGGCCATCGTCAACGGTGAGCGTGCCCATCACCGGCAGCGTGACCGTGCCGCCGTTGCGATGACGGAACACGTCGATGCGCTCGTTCAGCACCACGTTCCCGGCTGCAGCGATATGCGTCACTCGCCAGTCCAGCGAAAACTCGGTGCCGATGCCGAATTCGCGGTGGAACGCCGCCACCGCTGCGCGGCCGACGATGTCGGGAAACGGCACGTTGTCGTACAGGACGTCATCGGCCAGCATCAGCAATGCTTCGTCGATGCGATTGTTGCTCCAGTGTGCGAAGAAGCGTTCGGCAATCTCGATCGGTGTCAGTTCTGTTGTTTGCATGATTCACTCCCTGGATGGTCTGGTGATGCGGATGCGGCGTGGGCATGGGGATAGATGAAAGGCCCCGTGGCCATGCCGGGCGGTGAAACGATGACGCCGGACGTCGCGCCCTCCGGCCCTAGTGGCAACTGGTACTGCACCTGGACTGCCTGCGCCTGCACATGCTCGCCGCGGCTGTCGAACCGCACCGGCCCGATGAACGTGTCGAACGTGGTGCTTCGCAGGTACGCGGACAGGCGAGCCGGATCGCCGCCGCCCGTGGCCCGCACAGCGCGCTCAAGCAGATCGAGCAGCAGGCAGGCCAGCGCGATCCGCTCGTCCTGCGACGTGCCGGCACTGGTGCCTGCATCGGCGTTGCGCCAGCGGGCAAATACCTGCGCGACAGCGGGAGGAACCGGATGCGAGGCCGGCTGCGTGAACACGCAATTGACGAAGCCCGCCAGCGTGGCACCCAGTATCCGCCGTACCGGCACGCTCTGGAACCCGACCAGTACGCCGCCGAGTATCTTCGGCATGACGCCGTGCGAAGCCAGCGCGCCGATCAGGCCGATGCCGTCGTCCAGGTAGGAACACAGCACCAGCAGATCGCACATGCTCCGCGCCGCCGCCCGCGCATGGGACGCAAACTCCGCCCCCACGAGCGGATAGCTTGCCTCGTGCACCACGTCGAAACCGAACCTGGCCGCGTTTTCCCTTGCGGCGCGCATCGGCGCCCGGGCGAATTCCGCGTCGGCGGAAAGCAGGCCGACGGTTCGCGGCGGCGCCTCCTGCCGCGCGGCGAGTTCGAACAGGCCTTCTGTCAGCGCCGCGCTGCGATCGAACGCGGCATGGACGAATGCGATGTGGCCATCGTATGGGATGCCTGATGCGCTGCCACGCTCGCGCAGGCCGAGCAGGAACTTGCGCCGCGCGGCAACCAGCGGCAGGGCCGCTTCGACGGCGGCGGCATCGAAGGCAAGGAACAATGCGATGCCCGCGTCGTCGGCGAGGCGCCGGTAAAGGGCGGGAATCAGGGCCGCTTCCGAGCGGGTATCTTCGCAGATTAGTTCGACCATGCTGCCGGCGAGGCCGCCGCCGCGGTTGACGCGATCGCGCCACGTCTCGCCGGCGAGCCGGATGGCCTGCCCGGCGGCGGCGTCCCGGCCCGTCAGGGGCAGGCTGCATGCGATACGGATGCTGGCGGGAGGGATGGTCATGTCGGTGGCGGCAGCGGAAATCGTCGGCGCCAGTATCCACCGTTCATACAGGCGCGATAACCATGCGAACGTATTAGTCGCGATCGACCAGCCCCCCACCTGCAGGCGGTCAGGCAAGCGGCGGCGGTTCGGCGCCCAGCTGCTGCGAGGCCAGCGCGCTGAGGGTGGCCGTCAGCAGCGCGCGGATGCGGGGCGACCGGCGCAAATCCTTGTGGACGCCGGCCCAGACCACCCTGCCAGGCGGCGGTTCACCCAGATCGATCGCCACCAGCCGCGGGTCGGTCGCGCCGACCTGCAGCGGCAGCACCGCGATGCCCGCGCCGGCCGCGCACAGCTTGGCCTGCACGTCGCGGCTGTTGGCGCGCAGGCCGATCACGGCCTGCGGCAACCGGCCCTGCAGCCACGGCACGTCCACCAGCGTGCCGAAGCCGGTGTCCATCGTCACCAGCGTATGCCCGGCACCGCCTTCCTCGGCACCGGGCCGGCCATGCCGCTCGAGGTAGGCGGCGCTCGCATAGACGGCGAAGTCGATTGCCAGCGCCCGGGTTTGCACGATGTCGGGTTCTTCGAACTCGCGGAACCGGAAGCTGATATCGGCTTCGCGCCGCGTCAGGCTGATCAGGCGGGTTTCCGTGATCAGTTCGATGGACAGGCTCGGATTCCTGATCCGCACATCGGCAAAGATCGGCGCCAGCACATGGGTGCCGAACCATTCGGTCGTCGAGACCCGCACCAGGCCTTCCAGGCTGAAGCCGCCCGCCAGCTTGCGCTCGACGGCGGTGGCCTGCTCCTCCATCCGTTCGACCTCGGCGAGCACCGCCTCGCCTTCATTGCTCAGGACATAGCCGTCCGACGTGCGCTGGAACAGCGCGTGATCCAGCGCCTCTTCCAGCGCCACCAGCCGGCGCCCCACGGTGGGTTGCGACAGGCCGAGGCTGCGCGCCGCCTCGCTCAATGTGCCGGCCCTGGCGATGGCGAGAAATACCCTGTAGTCGTTCCAGTCGGTGGTCATGCAGTTCTGTATCGGCGTTATACGTTATCGATGATTTTCAATTGACAGTCAGCTTGCTATGCTCGGTTCACAGGCGCTGTCCGGCCGCCGCGGCATGTGGACCGCCCGGCCGCTTCGCGTCGCAGTGCATGAGAGGAGGACGTCGTGATCTACAACACCCACCGGCAAGCCACGGTCAAAGCCGGTATCGGCGCGCTGCTGGCCGGACATTGCGGCGCGCGCCTGGTCAGCGTCGACCAGTCCTGCTTCGAACCGCCCGCCCGCGGCCTGCTGATCACCGACTACGAGCACGGCATGCGCATCGCCGGACAGCGGGATGCCGCATGCCTTCCGGGACTGAAGATCATCCTCGTGACGGGACGCACGCGCGAATGGGAGATCCGCAATGCGATCGACCAGCGCATCGACGCCATCCTCACCCACGACTGCGACGCGGACGAACTCGCGCACACGATCCGGCATCTGCAGGCCGGCCACTCCTACCTGAGCGCCAGCATCGCGGACCGTGCCTGCGCGGCCATGCAGCGGGAAAAACTCACCGGCCGCGAACACCAGGTGCTGCATTGCCTGGGCCAGGGATTCTGCAACAAGCTCATTGCGCGCGCGCTGGGCATCGCGGAAGTCACGGTCAAGATCCATCTGGGCAATCTGATGATCAAGCTTGGCGCAACGACGCGCACGCAGGCCGTCGTGACGGCCAATGCGCTCGGCCTGATCGAATTCGACGCGGAATAATTCGGTACCCGTCACCGCAGCTGCCTGGCTCGGCCGATTGTAAACAGGCGTCGCTGCATTCGTAACGCATGCCTGCGTCATTTCTGTTGTGCCGGGATGGCACAAATGCAGACGTCCCGGTTACGCAGAGGCCGGATAAGTCAGATACCCTTCCCTGCCCTGCGTGAACCACGTGGCGCGGTCGTTCCTGGCCAGGGCAATGCCTTCGGCGAAGCGGCGCGGCAGGTCGGGGTTGGCGATGAACGGGCGGCCGAACGTGATCGCATCCGCCGCGCCCGCGTGCAATGCCGCCGCCGCCCGCTCGAACGAATAATCCGAATTGAGGATCAGCGTGCCGCGGAATGCCTGGCGGATCAGCGGCGCGATCGGCGGCCCTTCCGACTTGCCGAAATCGCCGTCCGCAGGCGGTTCGCGCAACTCCAGGTGAGCGATGCCGATTGCCGACAGCGCAGCCGCGGCGGCGGGGAACAGCAGGGCTGGCGCACTGTCCAGCACACCCTGATCATGCGTGTTCGGCGACAGCCGCACGCCCGTCCTGTGACGCCCCGCCACTTCGACGACCGCCTCCGTCACTTCGCGCAGCAGGCGGATGCGGTTCGTAATCGGGCCGCCGTATTCGTCGTCACGGAAGTTCGTGCCGTCGCGCAGGAACTGGTCGATCAGATAGCCGTTGGCGGCATGGATCTGGACGCCGTCGAAGCCTGCGGCCAGCGCATTGCGGGTGGCGTGGCGGAAGTCCTCCAGCAGGCGCGGGATCTCCGCCACCTGCAGTGCGCGGGCGGCGACGTTGTCCGGCCGCCCCGCATAGGTGTAGGCAGGGCCCGGCGCCGCCGTGGCGGACGCCGACACCGCCTGCGCACCGCCAAGAAAGGATGGATGGACGACCCGCCCCATGTGCCACAGCTGGGCGATGATGCGGCCGCCGGCCGCGTGCACGGCGTCCGTCACCTTGCGCCAGCCGGCTGCCTGCTCCGGCGACCAGATGCCCGTAGCGTAGGGCCAGCCGAGGCCCTCCTGCGAAATGCCGATGGCCTCGCTGAAGATGACGCCCGCCCCGGCGCGCGCCGCGTAGTACTGCGCCATCATCTCGGTGGGGATGTGCTCGCGCGTGCCGCGGGCCCGCGTCATCGGCGCCATCAGGATGCGGTTCGGCAGCAGCAGCGATCCCATGCGGAGCGGATCGAACAACGACGGCGCCGGTACGCCGGCTTCACCGAGTGCGTGGTTGGTCATCATGGAATGCTCCTCAGACGAGACGGACGCCGCCGTCGATATGCAGCGTCGTGCCGTTCATCCAGCCGTTCGCCATCAGGAAGACGGTTGCGGCACCTGCTTCTTCCGCCGTGCCCAGGCGCTTCGTCGGCGTCGCTGCCCGCATGGCCGGCAGGACGGTGTCGCGCGCCGCGCCCAGCACCTTGTGCAGCAGCGGCGTTTCGACATGGCCGGGCGACAGCGTATTGACGCGGATCGGCGCCAGCTCCAGCGCCAGGCCGCGGGCCAGCGCCTCCATCGATGCGGAAGCCGCGGCGAGGATCGCGGTGCCCTGCGCATTCGGCCGGTCGGCCAGCACGCCGGAGATGAAGGTGATGGAGCCGTCCCGCGACAGCCGCTCGCCCAGCGCGCGGATCGTGTGCACGGAGGCCCAGATGCGTTCCTCGAAGGCGCGGCGCATGTAGTCCACGTCCCCTTCGATGACCTTGGCCGCCACGAAGGTACCGGCCAGCAGCACCAGGTGATCCACTTTCGGAATGTCGCGCAACGCTGCTGCGATCGCCTCCGGCTGCGTCACGTCGGCGGCGCGCCAGTCGAGCCCATGTTCCTCGGCTGCCTGCCGGGCCCGTTCGCGGTCGCTGCCGATCACGATGACGTGCGCGCCGGCGGCCCTGGCCTGGATCGCGGCCGCCAGGCCGATGCCGGATGTGCCGCCGAAGATGACGGCGACCTTGCCGGCAAGCGCATTGGCCTGCGTGCCGGAGAGCGGATTCGATGCCGTGATTTGGGTGTTCATGATGTGCCTTCTTTAGTGGGGACACCACAGCGGTGCCGGTGATGCCAGTGTCCAACTATGCCGAGTCGTTGACAATCCAGGCGGAGATTGATTTAATCATTCCATGACGGCACAAATCGGATTGGAAAGTCTCACCGGGCTGATCGCGTTTGCCCGCACTGCCTCGCTGGGAAGCTATACGGCGGCGGCGCGCTCGCTGGGTATCTCGCCCTCCGCGGTGAGCAAGAGCGTGCAGCGGCTGGAGGAGCACCTGAAGGTGCGCCTGTTCACGCGCACCACGCGCTCGCTGGCACTGACGCCCGAGGGACGCGATCTTCAGGAACGCACCACGCGGCTGCTGCAGGAGGTCGAACAGATCGAACAGGCCGCCGCGAGCGCGCGGGCCGAACCGGCGGGCACGCTGCGCGTGACGGCCCCGCTCCCCGTCGGCACCCACATCCTCGCGCCAGCGCTGCCGCGCTTCCGCGCACGCTATCCGAAGGTGACAATCGACCTGCGCATGGGCGACCGCTACACCGATCTCGTCGAGGAAGGCATCGACGTGGCGCTGCGCGTGGGCGCACCGGGCGACTCACGGCTGGTATCGCGCCCACTGACACCCCATCGGCTGTGCGCTTTCGCGGCACCGGACTACCTGGCGCGCCGCGGCGTCCCCCGCAACATCGAAGACTTGCTGACACACGACTGCGTGAACTTCCGTTACCAGAGCTCGGGGCAGACGCTGCGCTGGCCGTTCCATGTGGGCGAGAGGGTGGTCGAGATGACGCCGGATTCGGGCATCGTCATCGACGCGACCGATGGCGTGCTGGCGGCGCTCGTTGCGGGCGGCGGCATCGGCATCGCGCCGACGTATGCGGCCGCCCACCACGTCGAACGGCGGCTGCTGGTGCCGATACTGCCGGAGCTCGCCGTCGAACGTTTTGTGGTGACGGCGATGTGGCCCGAGAGCCGGCGCGGCAGTCCGAACGTGAAGGCGTTCGTGGCGTTTCTGCAGGAGATTTTTCCGTCGCCGGCGCCTTGGGATGTGATTGTGGCGAATGCTCAGGTGGAGGGCGGGCAGAGCTGACTGCCCCGAGCCCGTCGGCTCACGGGGCAACTGCGGCGCCCGTGCGCTGGTGGCCTCGTCCATAGCTATGTTGCGAAGTCCATGGCGGGCACAGCTGACTGCGCACAAATGATGTTGGAGCAATGGCCACGTCACGGTGGGCTAAGCGACTTAAGTGGCGGCTGCATAACAATTTCCACGGCAATGCACAAAAGCGTTACAAGCTTAATAGTGTAACCCTCTGTTTTTACTACTAAATTTTGCCGCGCTGGCTGGAATCGAACGCTACAGGCTGCACTTGAGTAGGACTCTCGTTGATGAAAATCGGCAGTTGCAGAGTGCCGAGAGGTAGAATGCTGTATATTTATACAGTAAAGCAAGGTATTCCAACTGGCGGGATCCACCAGTTCAGGGTAGACTACGATCATGAATGATGCCGTATCTAAAATTAATCGAGGAATGCCAGCTCATTTCTCAGGCCACGAGACGTTTCCGTTGCGTCAAATGTGGCTTAAAAAGATGTTCGACTTAGGCTGCGACGGCGGCTTGATCCTTAAGTCGACGTTCTCAAGCGAGAAGGCCATAGCAGATTTCGGCGTAGGCAAGAACATGGTGGCATCTATCCGCCATTGGGCCTTGGCTTGTGGCGTAATGGTTGAGGATGGCGACAGTTTTCGCATTCGTAGCATTGCCAAAGAGATCCTGATTGACGGCGGGCTCGATCCATACGCTGAGAGTCCATCGACGGCTTGGCTTGCCCATTGGCAGCTCGCAGGTCGATGCGTTCGCTCGACAACTTGGCATTGGTTGTTCAATCATGTAACGGCCCCAACCTTCACCCGCCAAGAATTAGAGGAGCCTTTGACCCGCTATGCGCGTGAAATCGACGCAAAGCATCGACTGTCGGCCTCTACGATCTCGCGCGATTTAGAGACGTGCCTTCGCAGTTACGCGCCGCGTGCCGCGGGTGGCTCTCCTGAGGATTTCGCTGAGCCACTCTTGGGGGAGTTGGGTCTGTTGCAAGAGGTGCACAAGGGCCAATACGCTTTTCGGCGCGGTCCGAAAGCTTCGCTGCATAACGGCATCTTCGCCTATGCCCTGGTCGATTTCTGGAATCGAGAGGCCGAAGGGCAAAGTTCGCTGGCGTTCGAAACCGTGGCCTACGCGGAGGGCTCGCCTGGACGGGTCTTCAAACTCGACGAGGAATCGATCGCCCAACGACTGATTGCTCTGTCGGACCTCACTGGACGCAAAGTCGAATGGACTGATTCGGCCGGCCTTCGCCAAATTCACCGCAAGGACCTGTCGAAGGAAGACGTCAAAAATATGATTAGGCGCGCCTATGACTGATAAGAACCGAGAGCCGCTTTCGGATATAGTCCAGATTTCGCGCCAATACCAGCGCTCTATCCGAGTCGACGCCGACATCGGCCGCGCTGACGCCCTCGACGGGTACATATGCCACGCGACTGCGGCTTCCGTAGTCGATGGGATGTGTAAGCAGCTTTCCAGCACTAACCAACGGTGCTTCACTTGGACGGGCCCGTTCGGCGGGGGCAAGAGCTCGTTAGCCGTCGCATTGGCAAGTGTGCTGCATCCCGACAAGAATCTTCGGGCAAAAGCGCGTGAAGTCTTGGGCTTGGACTCTAAACCCTCTTTCGATAAGGCATTTCCGGTCCACAAGGGCTGGCTGCTAGTCCCGACCGTCGGCCGACGTGGCAGCGTAGTAGCGGAACTTCATGCCGCACTGCGCCGCGCGCAGGGCAAGACAGTGGACGGCCGCAGCAAGCCGAATGCCCAATCGCTAATCACCGAGCTGCTAGAAGAGGCCAAAAGTCGCCCGCAGGACGGAGTGCTAGTCATCATCGACGAGATGGGCAAGTTCCTGGAGGCCTCCGCCCTTGGTTCCGGTGACGATGTCTACTTCTTCCAAGAGCTTGCAGAGGCCGCCGCTCGTTCTGAAGGCCGCTTGGTGGTCGTTGGTGTTCTGCATCAATCCTTCGCGCAGTATTCGGCCCGCCTGGGTATCGACACCCGTGATGATTGGGCAAAGATCCAAGGCCGCTACCTCGACCTTCCTTTCGTTGCGGCGAGCGACGAAGTCGTCGAGCTCATCGGTCGAGCGATCAAGGCCAAGGAGCGCCCGCCTTGGATGTGCGACGCATCCAAGGCCATTGCCGAGGCGATCCGTTCGCGCCGGCCTGCAGTGGGCCAGAACTTCGCTCTGGCCTTAGAGGCCTGTTGGCCACTGCACCCCGCCATGGCCGCGCTGCTGGGCCCAATCTCCAAGCGACAGTTTGGACAAAACGAGCGCAGCACGTTCGGCTTCCTGTCGTCAGTGGAGCCCCATGGCTTCCGCTCCTATCTGAACTCGACACTCAAGAGCGATGCAAGTTGGTATCGTCCGAGCGACTACTGGGACTACCTGCGATCGAACCTGGAACCAGCAATCCTAGCCTCCCCCGACGGACATCGCTGGTCGCAGGCGGTGGAAGCCGTCGAGCGGGCCGAGGTAAAGACAGGCGACGCGTTGCTCGTATCTCTGATCAAGAATATTGCGATCATTGATTTGTTCCGCAACGGTTCCGGCCTAGCAGCCGACGCCGCCGCGCTCGGCGCCCTTTTCTACGACAAGACGCGCGAGGAACTCGACGTCGCGCTCGCAAAGCTCAGCTCGCTTAAGGTCGTGCTATTCAAGAGCTATACCGGCGCTTGGTCAGTATTCGAAGGCAGCGATTTCGACATCGATGCGGCCATCGCCCAAGCCCTCGCTGCCTCGCCAGGGATCGATTACGCTTGGCTCGCACAGCTCATGGGCCTGCATCCAGTAGTGGCCAAACGTCATTATCACGAGACGGGCACCATGCGATGGATGGAGCTTTCACTTTGTAGCATCGAGCAAGCGGAAAAAATCGCCGCCAACTTCCAACCTAAAAAAGGCGAGTTTGGGGCGTTCATCTTGGCCCTTCCAAACAAAGGTATGAGCCAACGGACTGCAAGCGTTCGAGCAGCGGACTGCTCAAGGCTTCGTCCTTGGCCTGTGTTGGTGGGCATCCCTACCAACCATGCCCGCATCACCGAGCTCTCTGCTGAGCTGGTGGCGTTGGAGCAAGTCAAAGAGAGACATGAGCTTTCCGGCGACGCCGTCGCTCGCCGCGAGGTCTACGCGCGATTGGCGGCGACGCGAGCGGACCTTGAGGACCAGCTGCAAGCTGCAGTATCGCGAGCAAAGTGGCACAAGGGCGAGCATCAGATCGTAGAGCCAGGAGAGAAGCTTTCTCCTGAGGCATCCCAGCTCGCCGACGACCTTTTCGTGGATACGCCCTGGGTGTGGAGCGAGCTGGTCAACCGTGACAGTGTGTCGAGCAACAGCGTGAAGGCCCGCCGGGAACTTCTACACGCAATGATCAACGCCGAAGGCCAAGAGGCCTTGGGCTTCGAAGGATTTCCGGCAGAGCGCGGCCTCTATGAGACACTGCTTAAGAGCACGGAGCTTCATCGCCAAGACGCTTCAGGCGCATGGCGCTGCATGCCCCCTGGCGATGGTTTCGCCAAGAAATTCGCCCCGCTCTGGAATGCTACCCGCGCTCGCTTCTCGGACGCCGACGCCCGCGTGGGCGCGCACGAAATCTACGCAATGTGGAGCGCGCCGCGCTTCGGCATGAAGCGCGGCATTCAGCCGGTGATCCTGACGGCCTTCCTGCTTGCCCACAAGGCCAACATCGCCGTTTATAAGGACGAGATGTTCGTGCCGCGGCTCACCGACTTCGACATCGACGAGTGCCTTCAAGACCCCGACCGCTTCTCGCTGCGTTGGGTGGCCATCGATGAAGACAAGAGCCAGATCCTTGAAGGTATCTCCGAGCTCTTGGCTGAGATTGGCGAAAACGCTGGCGCGTCCGACCCGCTTGAAGCGGCCCGCGGCTTAGTCGCGATGGTCTTCAATCTGCCCGAATGGGCTCGGCGCACCTCGCGGCTGGGGAAGACGGCCAAGGAGATGCGCGACATGCTCTTAAAAGCTAGCGATCCGCACAAGGTTTTGTTCGTCGACTTGGCGGCACTCTTAAGCGCAGCCGATGGCAAAGCCTATGTAGAGGCTCTCCGCGCGCCGCTCCAGGAGCTCGTCGGCGCTTATGGCACGATGCTCGCTGAAGTCGAGGCCAAGATGCTTTCCGCGCTCGATGCGAGCCGCGATGACCTAGATGCACTACGAGCGCGCGCCCACTCGGTCTCCGGAATCTCAGGCGACCTGCAAATGGATGGCTTCGCCACGCGCCTTGCCAACTTTGATGGCTCGCGGACTTCGCTCGAAAGCATACTGAGCATGGCGGCCGAGAGACCTCCGCGCGACTGGGTGGATCGCCATATCGATGCGGCAATCTTGGAGCTCGCCAAGTCCGCACGACGCTTCCGCGAGGCTGAAGCCTTTGTGGCCGTGCAAGGCAGGCAGGCCCACAGCGAGGCCATTGCCGTGGTCATCGGCGCTGGCTCGGATACCAAGATGATCTCGCGCTCGTTTGCAATATCGGACCGCCATCGAGAAACGGTGGAGATGAAGGCGCATGAAGTCGCCTCAATGCTGGAGGGACAAGGGCTGGAAACAGACGTATTGCTAGCAATCCTAGCCAAGGCAGGCATGAAGCTGGCATCTATCGACAAGGAGGCGGCCAATGGCTGAGCGGCACGTTTTAGGGATTTCCGGGGGCAAGGACAGTGCGGCGCTGGCCGTTTACATGCGTGAACATCATCCCGAGCTCGACATTGAATACTTCTTTACCGATACCGGCGAAGAGCTGCCCGAGGTCTACGAATTCCTTGGGAAGCTCGAAGGCCGGCTCGGCAAGCCTATTCTGAGGCTAAACCCCGACCGTGACTTCACGTTCTGGTTGCGCCAATATAATCACTTCCTGCCCAACCCTAACACGCGGTGGTGCACCCGACAGTTGAAGCTAGCCCCGTTCGAAAGCTGGGTGAGGCCCATGCTCGCGGCGGGCGACATGGTGACATCATATGTAGCTATCCGCGCCGATGAGGACTACCGCGAGGGCTACTCGGCTAAAGCTGACAACCTTTTTGTTAAGTTGCCTTTCCGAGAGGCAGGTATCGACAAGGTCGGTGTAATCGACATCCTAGAAAACTCCGGCGTTGGCTATCCAAAGTATTATGAGTGGAGATCGCGTAGCGGATGCACATTCTGCTTCTTCCAGCAGAAGATCGAATGGGTGAGGCTGCGCGAGCAGCACCCCAAGGCCTATGAGGCTGCTAAAGCCCTTGAAAAGGATGCGTTGGAACATGGGTCGCCCTTCACTTGGTCAAAGGGCGAATCGCTCAGCGACATGGAACATCCTGAGCGCGTGGCTGCGATTCAGGCGGAATATGATATTCGCCGAGCTCGCATGCGCAAAGCCATTCCCATTAATCCGCTGCGGCCCGTGAAGGCTAGCCCAGACGACATCGACGATATCTATGGAGTTGATGAGGGCAACGGTTCCTGTGCCGTCTGCCACAAATGACAACCTGGCAGCGGTATCGAAACCTAAACTCCGACGATCCACCGCTCGACATACCGCAGCCTTGTCCGATTTGCGCGGCAACCCGAGGTCTCTCCGAACACTTAACCGAGGTTGCCTTCGCTGCGCAATACCTCGGGAATATGTCGACATACGAAAGCGAACACGGCACTGCTAACATCAGAACTCAAACGATTGGCGATTGGTTGAGGCTTGCCTCACAGCTCAAGACTGTTGAGATCGACGCCTGGAAGTATGAGCCAACCGCAGGTGACGCATTCTACTGTGAACCAGTGGCAGGAAGCATCCGCGACCACGGGCAGCATTACACGACGCACGCTACCGCGCTGACCCGCTTCGTTTTCGTCTGCAATGGCTTAGAGGAGGCTTATCGCTTCGTCGACCACCTCTACGACCCGCTTTCAGTTCGCAAGAGCATAGCTAAGAAAGCTCTCAAGCGAACGATCAGCATGCGGGCGGTGGCACTCTTGGACGATTTGTTCGAAAGAAAGGGGGCCTCAGCAGCTCCGCAGGACTTCGAGCACCATTGCGGCAACTTTATTAGCCTATTCAATCAATACAAGACCGAGCACAATGCAGCCATTACAGGCATCGACGTCGGCGCCAAGATGCTGCCCACATATGCGCTTCAACTCGTGCGCAACCTTCGGAACCATGTCGCACATGGTACCTTCCCCCTAGGCCCCCCAGCAGACTATGGCGGCTTCGAAGACAGCAAAGAGCTAGTTCTCATGCTCCGTCATGCGTGCCGGGTCGCCGCTCTTTATACGCAGATCATCCTCAAGTGGTTCAGCCCGGGGTTTGAATCTTACGACTACAATTCCATGTCGGATGCGTGCGGCAAAGAGTTTGATCGCTTCATCGAAAAATGCACCCTCGATTACGTCTTGGATCTGCATTTGAAAGGCGACTTCGCTCTTCATGAAGGCCTGTACGACTACAAAGATTACGAAGATTAATTATTGCTGAAGACTGCGCTTCCCTCTTGCGCCTCCGCTACGCCCCTCAGTCGTAAGTCGTTTTGAGCTTCGAAGATCCTGCCGAAGCTGCGCCATAGCGGCCACGATTACAGCCAGATAAACCCGCTCCTCTGGCGTACGCTCGTCGAACAATGAGCAGGCGTCACACAGCTTCGACACACAGACCCCATCGCAAGAGCTGGCAGACAGCCTCTCGGATGGATTTATCCTCAGCCGGATTCGATCGGATGGATTGGTAGAGCGTGCCTATCGCCACGTCCTTCTGCAAGCTTGGTATGGACAATTCTTTCATCTCGTAGTCGTGGTGTACGAGGTGCCTGACCGACTCGAATTTCGCTTTGACCGAGGCCTTTGCCCGAAGGGATCGAGGCGTTCATTCCAAGCGAAGGAGAAGCATCGTCGATTCCCCTAGTGCAGCGAAAGCAGATGTTCGAGAGCTTCATCGAGCGTCGGGAAAACGCATTCGGAGCACTGACGAACCATCTCGAAGTAGCGGCTCACCGAGGGGTTCTCAACTTGGTCAACCATGAAAATCCGTTTATCCAGCGCTTTCGCGAATCCAACCTCCAGTGCCAAGGAATAACCGCCCGGGTTGGAGGCCTCCATGTTCGCTAAGACGATATCGGACTGTCGAACGGCTTCCAGGTCCCATCGTGTGTATTCGGCGGGATCTTGGATGTCATGAGCACTCGGATCGAGCAGCTCAAATGATCCGGTTAAACGGGCCGCCACTAAAGCCTGCCAATTCGATCTAAACCCGCCAGCCAGGTAAATTTTCCTAAGGGGCGGGAGTGCTTTTGCCAGCATTGGCGTCCTTCTTAAATTTCAGTTCGGCGATCGCAATCGAAAAAGGGGTCGCCATCGCGCGGTTGTGGAACACTTCACCTTGCTTGAAAAGCGCCAATGCCATGCCTAAGAGCAAAATCGCCTGCATAAACCAAGGGGCTGCCTGGTCGTAAGCGAACAGCAGCTTCGGCGAGAGCAAAGAGCATATCGAAAAGTCGAGCGCAAGGATCGCTAAGGCCGTCCCCACGCCATTGCATAGCAGCGATATGAACATGAACCTGCGGCCCACCGCCGCAGCCTCAGTGGAAACGGAGAGCGCTACGCTCCGCAGGTCATTGTAGCCCCAATCCTGCGAAACTGCACCGGCCTGTTGGGCTTTGACCAGCTCAGCAAACCATTCGTAAGACTTACGCTTCTTCGCCTCGGCTTCGTCGAAGGGTTTGATAAGTCCGACTTCGGAGAATAGCCTCTTCAAGATCTGTTCGTGAAGGGCAAGTAACGCGTGGCCGATAGCGAAAAGGACGCCTGCGAACGTCAGGGCAGCCGAGGTCGTGTCGCCAAGCTTGAAGATCGCTTGGACTTGAAGCGGCCCCATATGCATGAGCGCCACGCCGATCGCCAAGACGGCGCCGGGCACCCAAGCGCCGATCAAGTCGTTGAAAAATTTTGCGATCGTGTCCATCGCTTCTTCGACCTTCATTTAGTATTTCCCATATTTCTGTTGTCTTCTGCTATTGCGGCCACAGCGGCTTCGATATCTTGATCCGACAGGAACGGGGCTTGTGCGAAGACCAAGCCCTGCTCCCCATTGAGTTTGGCGGCAAGGTGTCCCCGACCGAGCAACAATTCGGCACCGGGTCGGTCCAGCGCGATCTTAGATGTCGCCTCACTGGAAACCTTCAAGATCAGCCGGTTGCCAAGGTTCTCGCGAAGCTGCATCGGCATCACGTCCTTGTCGGGACGCTGGGCTGCGAAAATCAAGTGGATACCCGCCGCTCGGGCTTTCACACCTAGACGCTGCACTGCCGCGCCCACGGCGCTCTTGTATGCGTCGTCGAGCATCCAGTCTGCGAATTCATCGTGGATCAGGAAGACCATGGGCAGGCGTTCCGCTTCCGAAACCTTGGAATTGTAGGTCGGTAGGTCACGCGCGCGAGCCTTTGCAAACGCTCGATAGCGATCTTCCATCTCTTGTACAAGCGCCGCGAGCACTTCGCCTGCCTTCTCCTTGGTAGTGACAATCTCATCGCGCATATGCGGCAAGTCGGCCAAAGGGGCGTAGTCGACCCCCATCTTCGGGTCAATCAAGATGAGCTGTGCCAGATCCTTGGAGTTCGTCGCAGCGATGTCGAGAAGCAGCGCCTGGATCAGCACCGACTTGCCGCTACCTGTCGCGCCGGCGACCAGTGAATGCGGCTCATGCGATGAAAGCCCGCCGAACTCAGCACCGAGATTCAAATACAGCAGAGCGCCATTGATTTCTTGCACGCCCAGGAGGAAGGACGTGTTGATTCCGGCGACGTTGCGGTTGAGCTCGCGGCGCGACCACAACTCCCAGAGCGACACGGCCTGCCGCTTAGCGCCAGCCACGGTCACTACGATTTCACCAGGTTTTGGCTGGACCGTCACGAGGTTGATTGCGTGCGTGGTCAAAAGCTGCGTGCGCTTGTTCTCGATGTCTTCGACGCGAAGCCGGTCGGAGCCTGCCAGGCGCACCAGGCAGCCATTAGGTGTAAGCCGTGTCCCGAGGATCGCAGCTTGCAGGCCGTAACTGTTGAGCGCGGCCTTGAGCTTCTTGGTCACATCCTGCGCCCACTCCTCTCGCTCGACGTCGGCTTGCGCGCCGCCAGCGAACTTCGAAGCGACAAGCTCAGACAGCGAAACGCCGAGGCTCTCCGGCGTCGTGGAGGGTAGCGTCGGAATCGAGGCCGATGCTGGCGACGTGACGCTAACCCGGGCTGGACTTTGCGCAGGAGCAGAAGGCTCCTGCGCCTGCAACCTGGTGTCGTCGATAGCTTGGACTTCTACGGCCTCCTCTGCTTTCACAACAATCTCATCGCCGCCATTAGCGAGCTGGCCCATGGCCGCGAGCCAGGGCACGCGAGCCGCTGGCGTCTTGAAGCTATGGCCGGACCAGGTTTCGTGCACACCGAGACCTGCACGAGCTTCGATGCTGCCCGTTCCTTTAGCGTATGCTTCGACCAGCTTCTTGAGATCGGCGCGATCGAAGACCTCTTGCCAAGCCTTGACGCCACTCTCATCCAAGAGAAGATCTTGCTCGGATGCGGATCCCGAGCCAGCGTCCGAGGTGTGAACATACACCTGCGAATAGCCGCGAAGTGAAATCTCTAAATCCCCTTCGCGAAGCTTCGACCGAGCGCGCTCCATCAAGCCCGTCATTCCCGGAGGAATGTCTGCGTCGATCAGCATATCGGCCAGGCGAGCTAGCCACACGTCTCGGTCGAGACGGCCAGGATTGCCAAAAAGGGCCTCGCGGAACAGACCCAGTGTAGTCAGGAGCTGGTCCTTCGAACTGCGGCGCGCTGCGGCCACTCCATCGGCACCCACATACTTCGATTCCACGATCGCGATGACTACTCGAATCCCGTCTTCCTTCTCCTCGACATTGAGCGCCAAGATGTCGGCGATGCGGCTCTCAGGTTGAGAAAGCCAACTTGCGTAGTCGTCGAGAAGGAAGTAGGCCGTCAAGACCTGCCCTCCACTGGCGAGCGCTTTAAACTCCTCCGCAAGCAGATGGCGGCTGAGGACTAGCCCGATCATTTCGCCGGCGGAAACGCCCCGCTTGGCCGCTCGCAAAACGATGTCACCGGAGACTGACAGCGCATCGCGTTTGACCTTCTCCGCTACTTTGTTGGCTTCATCAGACGTGAGCTGGAGTTTGAGTTCGTCCAGGCGTCGCCGGACAAGCACGCCTAACAGTCGCAGCTCTGAAGTCGAGCTCACGATCATGTTGCGACCATTAGTGGATCCGCGGCGATATCTGACGACCGTTATGTTGTTATGCTGAAGCTGACGCTTATCTAAGAGCTCGTCGTAAGTGGCGACCCATTCTGCCAAGTTGTGAGCGTCGTTGATCAACGCGGCCAAATCTTGACTTTGCAATGAAATACGGCGCGCTGGCAGGGTGCGCTTGTCGAGCGCGGCATCCCGCTGATTGCAAACCGCCGAGACAGCTGAAACGTAGGACCATCCTGAAGCCGTTTGCCAAGGGCAGGTAAGGAACGTGGTGGACTTGAGCTCGTCCTCACCTGAGACACTACGGTATGACCACCGCGAAGGCGCGTGCTCCAGGCTGGGCCGATCGTTGGTCCAAGCGACAGGCAGCCATTCAACCTTTGCCGAACGGGCAACCACATCATGCAGGAAGGCCACGTCGAAAGGTTTAAAGCCCTGAGCGCTCTCGCTGGGGGTCGACGAGATTGGGGCTACCGAGATGCGTAGCTTCGAGATAAAGTTGTCGCTAGTTTCGCTTACCACCGGTTGGTCAGGATCATCACCAGCTTTACTGACCAATTCGCCATAGACGCTGCGAAGCTTAGCCTGGTCGGCATGCCTAACTGACACGCTGCACTGGAACTTGCCGTCCTCCTGAATGGAGGAAAGTTCACGCACTGTCGAAAGCGGCAGCTCGGCCGCGTCGGCGTTGTAGAGAACAATACTGAGGTTTGAGGATTCATGCGGCTGCAGAGCAACGTAACGCTCCAAAAGCTCGCGCGCCTGCTTGGCTGCAGCGGCCGGATCAATGTCAGTCATGGCGTCTTCGTCGCCCCTAATCGGAGCCTCGAAAAGACTGTAGCCGTTGACTGTGCTGCTTTCGCTGACCAGCTGGGGAGATCCGCCTTTATTGAGGACTGCTATCTCTGGGTAGAAGGGATGAGCGATTTCGTCCGAAAACTCGCGCATGAATATCTCGCGATCACCATAAAGGATACTTCCACTGGACAGCAAATGGGTGGCCAAGCCCGCCACACGACGAGACTTCACTGCCAGCGCCTTCATGCGCTCAGGATGCCAAGGCGGGATGATCAGCGCAGGGTTGTCCCCGGCCACGCGGGTGGTGCCTATTGACAGAACCTCAGAAACCAAACGTGACCGGCAAAGGTCGCCGCGGGCATGGGCCATCAAGGTGTCTAGCAGCGCGGCGAAGGATTCAGCCTGGCGCATAACCGCCTCTCCATGGAGGCCGGTGTTAATGAAGTCCTCCATCGCCTTGATGTAGTCCTTTTCGAACTTATCCCAGGCGGCTCGAATCTCTTCGCGTTGGGGTGGCGTTAAGCGGCCATCGTCAGCCAGCTCCTTAATCCGGTTCTTGATCTCATGGCGGAAGCTGTGAAGCTTGTTCACGGCGGGTACAAGGGAACCCGCGTCCGTGGAGTATGTGGCTTCCAATGTGCTGGTGTCGAGAAGAGAAACGTTTTGAACCCCGCCCTTCTTACTCACCAGCCGACGCGGGACTTCAGTGCAGCCGACCGCTCCCTTTTCCAAAAGACGGCGCATGTCCGCGACCATAGACAGGCCAATGGCGGCAGGTTTATAGCTCCAAAGCAGCTGTGTTTTGTTGATCCGAGTCTCGGCATCACCCTCGATCTTCAAAAGCTCAACATCGAACTTGATCTGTAACGCAAGGCGCGCAAGCGAGGAATTCGTTTTGAGCTTCTTGTTGCGGCTCGCTGCGATCTCGCGCTCCTTTGCGATATAGCGCTCAAAATCGAATAGCGGGTCAGGAAGGTCTGCGGTGGTCATGCGTGTGACCTTCCACTGTACCTTAGCGCCCATCAGGTCTCGAATACAACGATACATCGCAGAGAAGAAGCAGCCAGCGTCATGATTAAACCTCTCGCGCCACTCAGTCCGCCCCTTATTGACAGTGAAACGAAGAATGCGCTCACCTTCAGAGTCATCGAGCCCGGCATGCAAGTTGTTCACTACTCGCCCGAATCCATCGAAGAAGTCGTTGCACTCGATCGGCTTTCCAAACAGTGCCTTCTCCCAACGCGACAGCAGTTTGGAATCGAGTTCTAAGAACCGGCGATGGGTAGCGAAGAATTCTTCATCCTCAGTCGTAAAATCAGCCCGCCGCTCGCGCGATTTCAAGTCTTCCAGTAATTTGCGGCCCTCTGGCGCCAACGCATTGTCTTCGTCGCAGTCATGGTCGAAGAAGCGCAGAGTTGTCTCTGCCAAGCCTTGCTGTTTTTCTTTGGGCTTATCAAATGCTAGGTAGACCCCTTCGGACTCCCATTCGAACTGGGAGAGAGAAATTGCAGCGTCTTGGTCGCCGACTGGAGCCGATGCGAAGGCAATCAAGGCTTGGCGCGCGCCTTCGGCGATGTCAGCGGCGTTGGCCTCGATGCGCTCGGTCAATTCATCAGGATCTAGCGGCTGGCCATTTTGGCGGAGCTTTTTCAGCAGCGGAGCTCGTTGCGCGATAAGCTTGGCAAAGGCTTTTTGCCAAGGCCCGCGTGTGTTCCCGAAGGCCTTCGCATTGGAAAAGTACCCGCTGTCCCTGGGAAGCCCGGCCCTTGGTAACGCATACCCAACCGCGTCTCGGATAGGGAGACCTCTTGCGGAGATGGCCTCAACGATCTCCGAGCAGAAGTCGCCAAGCTGCACTAGAGAAAGCTCGGATGCGTTCAGAAGACCGCCGAGCGCGGCTTGGAAGACCGCCCTGTCGTCCGGTACAGGCGTGAGGCCGCCCGTGTGCAATGCAGCGTCAACCCAAGGTTGGGGATCGGTTCGCAGTTCCTTGGCACCGATGGGAGTGACATGCGCAAGCGTGTCCGAAAGGTTCTGCTCACTTCCGCTGGCGGTGAGAATTGCCCCTTTCGTGGTCTCAGCATTGTTGCGTACGTAGCCAGCGTTCTGTTGAATTAATATCTCCGGCGGCAGGCCTTGACCCTCGACAAGGGACTCGGGAATCATTAGATCGACGCGGTCGATTAGATCTGGCTTACCCATAATCGACCGCGCCACGGCAGCGACCTGGCTGGCCGAAAGTTTGTCGAGCCGAAAGAGCGCGATGGAGTCGCCAGTTTGGCCTGGGTTGGCGAGGCGCTTGGAGAGAATCTCCGCGCCGACGCGCCCGATGATGCGGTCGGTCAGCATGCAGCCTCCACTTCAGAAAAGAATGGGTTTTCAACAAACGAGCAGGAGTCGGAGAGTCGGCGCACCAGGCCCAGGCCAACAAGCCGAGCTTCCAGATTGTCGCGGTTCTCGCTGAGCTCTCCTTGGTCAATGGACTTTACCTCCACGAGGCGAGCGCCTTCGGAATCGCCGATCACCAAACCGTAGCGGCGCTTAGCCTCGACCAAGAACTCGTCGAACTGCATTCGGTCACCGACGATCGCGATAACAATTGATTTGAGCAAGCGGTCGTTGGGTGCATACCGATACCGTCGTGAAAGCCGACGAGAGCTCAGGCCTATTGCGCGTGACCATGACGCATGAATCTTCCCCACGTGTTGTCCATGACGGGGCAACGCCAGTTCGACGAGCTTGGAGACCAACTCGTCAGGACTTTGGCCGGAAAAGTCGTCTTCGTTCTTGCCTCCCACTGGCGGCCACTGGAAGGCCTCAGTCAGCAGTTTCACACGCTCGGCATCGGGGAAGCCAGTGGAACCCGCATCAATCCAGGCCTTCTCGCGGCGGATTGATTCAACATGAGCTCGGATCGCCTTTTCGGGAAGTCCTTGATTGGCCAGATAGCTATCGCCGGAAAGTGCCCGAACCTTGCGACTGTCCTTCGATACGATTTCGCAGACGAATTCCACGGGCTCGTCATTGCCGGCTGTCTTCTTGGCTCGCTCGAGGAAGTAGAGGAGCATGTTGAGGCCGGTGACCGCAATCAAATGTTCGAGCGCGTCATAGACGGGCATATCCCTCGACAAAATTGCCAGCCAGTCTTCGCAAATTTGGTCAAAGCGTGGGCTGGATGCCTCCGGCAGATAACCAGACAGGCGAGGATCCTCCGGAAGCTGGGGGGCGCCTTGGAGGGCTCGAGCCAGCCTGTTCATAGGCGCCGAGCGCTCGAACATTCGATTGGCAAGTAAGTCACCAAGTTCGCCGCCGCGCTTGGAACGTGTCAGCATCAGATAAAGTAGCTCGCCAGACCGCGCGAAAAATCGCCGGTCGTTGCTCATGTTCCCTTTCGAGTCGATCTCCAGGTCTTCGTAAAGTGCATCAGGCCCAAATGGGAAAACGAACTTCGAACTCCAGCGCTTGTTACTCCGAGACTCGAACGAAGAGGAACGGAGCAGTTCGATTGCCTTTGCGAAATCGTCAAAACTGCTGAAACATTGACGTAGGTAGGCTACATCGCTGGCCCCGTCCCCGTTCCCAGTTTTACCTTGCTCGAACTTGTCGAGCCATTGGCGCCACTTCTCCTCATCGGCGAGCTTACTTTCCGCGATGGATTCGACGTAAGGATTATTGAAGAGCAGCCCGCGCAGTCGTATTTGACGCTGCGGTTTGAACCTGACGGCGCCGCCCAGCCCCTCATGGGGTCGTAACGGCTTGTCTAGGTTAGAGCCCAGCACTCCGAGGAATTCAAGAACCGTCAAATGCGGAAGTTGCTCGTCATAAAGCCGATGGCCCCAGATATTCTCGTCAACACAAAAGTCAACCCGATCAATCTTCGGACGCTTGATGATTTCGCTCATGCCGGAGCCCTTACAGTCACAGGTCGAGTCATACCGCGGCCACCGGGCTCGATGTCGATAAAATTGAGAGTCATGCCCGAGTCTTCCCCGCCGACCTCGTCGTCATCGGCGACAGCATCCCGTCGGACTGTCTCCGCCTTGCGTAGGAGCTTGGCTTTGAAGGCCAAGAGGTCTTCAAGGCATTCGTTGGAGAAGCTTGCCGGAAGCGCCCCTTCCGCAACGCGAGCGAGGAACTCATAGCGAATAGGCGTGAGATCGAAAATCACCGCGTTTGCCGTCCCTGGGGCAAGTAAAACCTCCAAGAAAGGACGACCTGTCATTGCGTTGAGCCTAATGGCCATGCCTGTGCCGGCTTGCCGCCGCGCAGATGTGTCGTAATCGCAAAGGACGCTAACGCGACTCTGCGTGAATCCGCCGGAACTTGCGATGAATATTCGGTCGGCATTCTCCAAAAGAAGCCCGGTCAAAACGCGATTCAGGCCCCTCGCGATCCGGCCACGAACGACCTCATTGACCTGAGCAGTCTTCTTCACTAGCGTATCGATTAGTCCAAGGTAGTCGCCCGCATAACGGAAGACTGTCATGTCCCAGCGTGAGTAGCCAAGTTCGTCTTTAGGCAGCGTGAAATAAAGCCTGCGGCGCTGGTCTTCGAGCATCTCCATGAACTCGGCCGCACCGCCGTCGATTCGGGCTCCCTCGTGACCTTCCAGGTAGTCGTCCTGGGCCGCTAGGTAATTCGGGGTTGCCCCGTAAATGGTGTCGCTGGCAACTAACCGCAGAAAATCAGTTTGCAGCCTTGAATCGTCCTTACCGTAGACGAGCAGGCCATCGGCGCCGTTGGTTGTCTCCTCGCCGACGCCGAAGCCCGCCAACGCCTTAAAGACGGGACGGTCAGCAGCCCTGCGTTTCGGTAGGTTCGCCCCGAAGGCGTTTGCGTAGATACTGGCCTTGCTGACGTAACCCGCCTCCTGAATCTTCGCCACGTCGGCGCAGGTCATAAGGTTTTCTTTCGCATACTTGGCGTCGGAATACCCGAGGACCATGTTCGAGCAAAGGGCGAGCAGGTCGCGCACGGGCAGATGCAGGCCGTTGAGGCGCGCGATCTCGATCAGGTCGCCTAGACGGCCCGCGAGCTGCCCACCGTTAGCCTCGCCCAGCAAACGGCGGCGGTTCTCGTCAATTGGACAGACCTTCCCGCCGGAGTTCAGACCGCAGCGCGAGCAGTTGTCCCATTGGGCGTGCCCCGAAACGGCCTTAGCGACCTCTTCGAAGGTTTTACGGGTCGTCGTGTGGCTGAGGTCAAACACCGCCAGGCGATCGGGAGCCGCGCCGGCCTGAAGGAAGCACTCTTGCAACGGCGTGCGGAGCGGGTGTCTGACGCCCTGGCGTTTGCCAAGGTCGCGCAAGCGGTCGAGCACTTGACCGTGGTTGGCCGCAAGAATTACGACCTCAGAGTCATCGCCGCCGAGCACCGACTTCTCAAAGCGCTGGAGTGGTTGGTCGCTCTCGTGACCGTTAAACTCGGAGAGGTCCTTGATGAAGACAGCCAAGCGGCCATCAGCCAAACGCAATTCTTTGACGTTTCCCTTGGCACCCCAGGTCTTAAGATCGCCGCCTAGACGAGTCCATAGCGCCCGACAGTGGTAGGTCTTGCCGTCGCCTGCGGTACCGGCTATCAACATCGAGCCCGGTGTCCTGGACTCGACGTGTTTGATCATGTCTTCCAGAAGCGGCGTCGACAAGCTAATTGGCTGGACATTGGCTCTGCGGAGCGCACCTGACACGTATTCATCGAACATCGTCAGGTTTTGGGGCGTTGGGCCGTAGCTCCGCAAAAAGCGCACCCAAACGCTGGTCGGCGGCGCTCCGCCTTCACCCTGCTCCTGCTGGCTGGCATCTATCATTTACATCCCCCTTTTGGATTTTCACTCTCCACACCGCATTCCTTCTCTTCCGATCGAAATATGCGTGGTATGACAGCCACGGGCTCCCCTTATAAGATTTGGGGTGTTCGCAGATACGGATTGTAGCAGCGCCTCTTGCCAAAAGGAATTTGGTTTTTCTACGCTACCATTCGAACTATTAGTCATTAACTGTTTATATCGAACGGAAAGGCAATTCGGGTTTAATTTAGAAATTTTTGTCAAGATATTATCAACGTACGCTGGGCTAAGTTGAGCTTTTGTTGGATAAATCTCATCAAACGAGGCCAGTAACTGTTAATTTTATTGCAATTTTAGTCAAAACGGCAGGCAAGAGAGGGAAGCGGCGTGCAAAGCTGCCAATGGCAGTGGCTGGATTGTGACGAGCGGACAGCTGGTTGCTAAACGGTAGTAATACGGCACTTGCGCGGGCATCGATACGACGCGAACGCGAGAATTGGGACGTGAACAGCGTGCTTGAAACGGGTTACTGGCGATATCGACATCGCAAGCGAGAAGGCGCTACAGGTGGCTGCATCTCAGAGCACCGAGGTTCAGCTCGCAGTTTCACTCAAATCAGCATGCATCGGAGCGGATGCTAGGCGGCTGTCGTACCGCACTCGGCGGCGAAATCACATCGGCGCCTAGCCTCTTGCGCTCTAAAGCGTATTGATGCTGGCCGCCACTGCTGCGAAAACCGTTGCGCCATAAGCCGCACGCAACAGCAGACCGACATACTTCGGTTCGGTGATGGAGAAATTTCCTTCTTGGGAGGCGCGAGTGCGCCACGAAGATCGACGGCAAGATCACGCTCGACTCGCCTCCCACCACTACGTAGCAGAATATCTGGCCGCCCACCCGCTTGACGCGGTGAGCCGACTCGACCCAACCACGCGCTTCTATTTTCTGTACAGCGAGCAGCATGTCGCTTGGCTTAAGCTCGCAGGTCGGTCGTCTCCCAGTACGGGAAAATATTGTTCTCGAGCCAGCCCCGGATTTTTTGTGAGCGCTGACGGGAGGGGTGTGGCAGCCACATTGCGCAGCCAAATCCCTGGCGAGAAGTTCGAATGCGAGAATCTTGGCACGCATCTCCGAGCGAGCTCTTCAGACAGATACCTAAGAATCCGACTAATTTTCCGAGCTTCAGTGCGCGCGATGGGTCGGCACAAACCAAAAAAACCCGATCCACCTATAAGTGAGATCGGGTTCTTTTACGGTTTTGAACTTGCCAAAACCACTATTTGGTGCCGCTGACCGGAATCGAACTGGTGACCTTCGCATTACGAATGCGCTGCTCTACCGACTGAGCTACAGCGGCTAAACCTGTACTGCGTCTAACCTTTTCCTCCATCCCCGGCGACTTACTCAACCTGGCAATCCTGCCATCTGAGCCGCACCAGCGGTGAAGAGGCATCATTATAGCAACCGTTTTTACAGTTGCCTAGGGTCTCTTTTCAAAAAAGTTTCGCCGGCCAAACAGCAGCCAAACGGCACCCAACAGACCCCGGCAACCCGCCCATCACTCGTGGTGATAGCCCGTCACCAGCGCCACCTCGTCGCGCGAGCCCAGGAACACCGGCAGGCGCTGGTGCAGCTTTTCCGGGATCACGTCGAGGATGCGCTGCTTGCCGTCCGTCGCCATGCCGCCGGCCTGCTCGACGATGAACGCCATCGGGTTCGCTTCGTACATCAGGCGCAGCTTGCCGGGTTTGCTCGGGTCGCGCACGTCGGCCGGGTACATGAAGATGCCGCCGCGGTTCAGGATGCGGTGCACGTCGGCCACCATCGAGGCGATCCAGCGCATGTTGAAGTCCGCACCGCGCGGGCCGGTGGTGCCGGCCAGCAGTTCGTTGACGTAACGCTGCACCGGCGGCTGCCAGTGGCGCTGGTTCGACATGTTGATGGCGAATTCGCGCGTCGTCGGCGGGATCTGCATATTGCGCTGGGTGAGCACCCACGAACCCATCTCGCGGTCCAGCGTGAAGCAGTTCACGCCGTTGCCGGTGGTGAGCACCAGCATCGTCTGCGGGCCGTAGACGGCGTAGCCGGCGGCCACCTGCTTGCTGCCCGGCTGCAGGAAGTCCTGCTCCGTTGGCGTGGCCATGCCTTCCGGCGCCTTCAGCACCGAGAAGATCGTGCCGATCGACACGTTGACGTCGATGTTCGACGAGCCGTCCAGCGGGTCGAACACCAGCATGTATTCGCCCTTCGGATAACGGTTCGGGATCAGGTGGATCGATTCCATCTCTTCGGATGCCATCGCGGCCAGGTGGCCGCCCCACTCGTTTGCCTCCAGCAGGATCTCGTTGGAGATCACGTCGAGCTTCTTCTGCACTTCGCCCTGCACGTTCTCGGTTTCCAGCGCGCCCAGCACGTCGCCGAGGGCGCCCTTGCCGACGGAGTGGCTGATCGTCTTGCAGGCGCGGGCCACCACCTCGATCAGCAGGCGCAGCTCGGCCGGAATGGTGTTGTGCTGGCGCTGCTCTTCGACGAGGTGCTGGGTGAGGCTGATACGTTTCATGGCATTCCCTGGTTATGTGATTTGTTTTAGTTGGCGAGCGCTTTGGAGACGACTTCCATCACGTCGTTGGACAGCTTCGGCGCGGCGGCCACCTGCTCCAGCGCGCGGCGCATATGCGCTTGCAGCTCCGGTGCGTAACGGCGCCAGCGGTCCATGCTGCGCGCGAAGCGGGCGGCGACCTGCGGGTTCAGCGCGTCCAGCTGCACCACGTGTTCGGCCCAGAAGTCGTAGCCGCTGCCGTCCGGCGCGTGGAATTGCGACGGGTTGCCATTGGCGAAGTTGAACAGCAGGCTGCGCGCGCGGTTCGGCGTCTTCAGCGTGAAGGCCGGATGCTGCATCAGCGCGCGGATGTCGTCCACGGTGGTGGTCGGTGCCGCGGCCTGCATTGCGAACCACTTGTCGACCACCAGCGCCTCGCCCTTGAACTGCGCGTAGAACGCCTGCAGCGCATCGGCCACGTCGGCGCCGCTGTGGATCAGCGCCACCAGGGCGGCGGCGCGGTCCGTCATGTTGGTGGCTTCGTCGAACTGGCGCTGCGCCAGTTCGATCACCTCGGCATCCGGCGCGGCCAGCAGGTAGGCCAGCGCCAGGTTCTTCAGGCCGCGCTTGCCGGCCGAGACGGCGTCCGGGCTATACGGCCCCGGTGTGGCGTTCGCCGCATGCGCGTCGAGCAGCTCGGCGCGCAGCGTGGTGGCAATCGTCTTGCGCATGTACTGGCGGGCGCGGTGGATGGCCTGCGGATCGACCACTTCCATCTGGTCGGCGATCACTGATTCGGACGGCAGCATCAGCGCCTGTTCGCGGAACGCGGCGTCCAGCGTGTCGTCCACCAGCAGTGCGCGCTGCGCGGCGGTGAACGTGTAGTCCAGCGCCAGCGGTTCGTTGCGCTGGGCGGCGGCCGTCAGTTTCAGCAGGCGCGTCATGGCCAGGCGCTGGCCAGCCTCCCACCGGTTCACCGGGTCGCTGTCGTGGCGGAACAGGTGCAGCAGCTCTTCGTCCGTGTACGGGTATTCCAGCGTGACGGGTGCCGAGAAGTCGCGCAGCAGCGATGGCGTCGGCGCCTCGGCGATGCCGTCGAAGCGGAAGGTCTGCTCGGCCTCGGTCAGTTCCAGCACCACGGTGGTGTCGCCGGCCGGGTTGAGCGGCAGGTCGGTGCCGTCCGCGGCCAGCAGGCCGACGGCCACGGGGATGTGGAACGGCAGCTTCTCGGCCTGGCCCGGCGTGGGCGGGCAATGCTGGGACAGCGTCAGTGCGTAACTCTTCGCATCGGCATCGTATTCGCCGCGCGCCGTGACGACCGGCGTGCCGGCCTGGCTGTACCAGCGCTCGAACTGCGTCAGGTCGCGGCCGCCCGCCGATGCCATCGCGGCGCGGAAGTCGTCGCACGTGACGGCCTGGCCGTCGTGGCGGGCGAAGTACAGGTCCATGCCCTTGCGGAAGGCGTCGCGGCCCAGCAGCGTCTGGTACATACGGACGACTTCGGCGCCCTTTTCATACACGGTCACCGTGTAGAAATTATTGATCTCCACGAACGAGTCCGGGCGCACGGGGTGGGCCATCGGGCCGGCATCCTCGGGGAACTGGGCCTGGCGCAGCGTGCGCACCTGGTCGATGCGGGTGACGGCGCGGCCGCTGTCCGTGCCGATCATGTCGGCGGAGAATTCCTGGTCGCGGAACACGGTCAGGCCTTCCTTCAGCGACAGCTGGAACCAGTCGCGGCACGTGACGCGGTTGCCCGTCCAGTTGTGGAAGTACTCGTGGCCGACCACGGCCTCGATGCCGGCGAAGTCGATGTCGGTGGCGGTGGCGGGATTGGCCAGCACGAACTTCGTGTTGAAGATGTTCAGGCCCTTGTTTTCCATCGCGCCCATGTTGAAGTCGCCGACGGCGACGATCATGAAGCGGTCCAGGTCCAGCTCGAGGCCCCAGCGCTCTTCGTCCCAGCGGATCGAGTTCTTCAGCGACTGCATCGCGTAGTCGGTCTTGTCGAGGTTGCCCTCTTCGACCCATACCTGCAGCAGCGCATCGCGGCCGTCGGCCAGCTTGAACGTTTCTTCCTGGCAGACCAGCTTGGCGGCCACCAGCGCGAACAGGTACGAAGGCTTCTTGAACGGATCTTCCCACTTGGCGTAGTGGCGGCCATCGGGCAGGTCGCCCTCTTCGACGAGGTTACCGTTCGACAGCAGCACCGGATAGTTCTGCTTGTCCGCGCGCAGCATCACCGTGTACTTGGCCATCACGTCCGGGCGGTCGGGGAAATACGTGATGCGGCGGAAGCCTTCCGCTTCGCACTGCGTATAGAAACTGCCGTTCGACACGTACAGGCCGGACAGCGTGGTGTTCTTTTCCGGATTGCACAGGCTCTCGATTTCCAGCACCACGTTCAGCGGCGCCTTCTTGATCGTCAGCGTGTTCGTCCCCAGTATGTACTGGCCAGGGTTGAGCACGGTGCCGTTCAGGCGCACGGCCACCAGTTCGATGTCCTCGCCCTGCAGCACGATGTCGTGGCTGGTGCTGTCGGGATTGTGGCGCAGCGTGATTCGGTTGGCGACGATCGTGCGGACGGGATCGAGGTCGAAGCCCAGTTCCACGGTTTCCACGAGGTAGCTGGGCGGGGTGTAGTCTTTGCGGTAGATCGTTTGCGGGCTGTCGGTTCTCATGGGGCGGTCACCAGGAAGGACAAAAGGCTATTTTACCAACTCGGGCCCGCAACAAGGGGCTCATTTGAACCTGGCTCGCGTGTCGTCGGCACGCGATTCTTTTCAGGTTTTCCACGCGCCGTAACATTCTGTAATAATCGAGCGGTGCCGACCCGCGGAATTTAAACTGAATGCGGGAAATACCTTTTTTCTGGGAGCAGATCATGAAATCCTTGGCAATCCTTGTCGCGGCGGGCAGCCTGCTGCTGGGCGGGTGCGCAACGACCATCCGCAGCGACGTCACCGTGTTCCACCAGTGGCCCACCGAACTGCAGGAGAAAACGTTCGTGTTCGACACGCCGGTGCCCAGCGAGGACACGCTGGAATACCGCAGCTACCAGGGCCTGGTGGCCAGCGAACTGGCCAAGCTGGGCTTCTCGCAGGCGGATTCGTCCAGCCATGCGCAGCTGCGCGTGGACATGGCGTTCTCGACCATCGACCGCCCGACCCGCTCGCTGCAGGCGTCCGACCCGTTCTTCTATTCGCGCGGCCCGTACTGGGGCGCCTATGGCTTCCCGTACCGCGGCTACTACCCGATGCGCTACCGGTACCGCTATTACGCGTTCCGGCCGTATTACGACCCGTGGATGTACGGCCCGATGGAATACCGCGAGGTCATCTATCACAACTACGAGCGCAAGCTGAACGTGCAGATCAACGACAAATCCGGCCGCAAGCTGTATGACGTCACGGTGCAGAACACCAGCCGCAAGCAGTCGACGCCGCTGGTGATGCCGCTGCTGGTGCAGAGTGCGTTCACCGGCTTCCCTGGCGAGAGCGGGAAGGCGAAGCGGGTGGATCTGGAGTTGCAGTAAGGGATGGGGACTGTCCCTGCAAGGGCCTGTCCCCGGGGTTGCTCTTCTGCTCAATACAAAGTCAACGTCAACCCCGGGGACAGGCCCCTGCGGGGACAGTCCCCAGCCAGTCCCCGGCCGGGGTGGGGACTGTCCCGGAACGGGACTGTCCCCGGGGTTGCTCTTCTGCTCGATACAAAGTCAACATCAACCCCGGGGACAGTCCCCAGCCAGTCGCATGACGTCACGATGCAGAACACGAGCCGCAAGCAGTCGACGCCGCTGGTGATGCCGCTGCTGGTGCAGAGTGCGTTTACCGGTTTTCCTGGGGAGAGCGGGAAGGCCAAGCGGGTGGATCTGGAGTTGCAGTAGGGGGTGGGGACTGTCCCTGCAAGGGCCTGTCCCCGGGGTTGCTCTTCTGCTCGATACAAAGTCAACGTCAACCCCGGGGACAGGCCCCGGCCGCATCAACTGAAGTATGACGTGACGGTGCAGAACACCAGCCGCAAGCAGTCGACGCC
>DKJA01000196.1 GCA_002454505.1 Oxalobacteraceae bacterium UBA6704 | reverse complement strand
GTCAAGGGCATGGGCGGCGCGATGGACCTGGTCGCCGGCGTCAAGAAGGTCGTCGTGCTGATGGAGCACGTGGCCACTGCGAAGGATGGCACCACGTCCCATAAACTGCTGAAGCAGTGCGATCTGCCGCTGACGGGTGTCGGCGTGGTGGATCTGGTGATTACGGACCTGGGCGTGCTGGAAGTGACGGAGACGGGCCTGAAGGTGGTCGAGCTGGCGCCGGAGGTGACGAAGGAGCAGATTGCTGCGGCTACCGGCACGGAGCTGGATTTTTCGGCGGTTTGAGCGGGGACTGCCGGATCGCCGTACCGCCCCGCAGGGGACTGTCCCCGGGGTTGTTCTTGACGTCCAGAAAAGCAACCCCGGGGACAGGCCCCATGAAACCGGGGACAGTCCCCAACAAAAAAGCCCCGCGAAATTCGCGGGGCTTTTGTTTTTGCAGCAGCCGGATCAGCCGTTGGCCACCTTGCCCAGCGCGACCGGAGCGCCGTGGGCGACTTCTTCCAGCGGCTCGTGCGGGGCGGACGGGTTGGCCAGTTCGCGGGCCAGCGTTTTCTCGTCCAGCTCGCCTTCCCATTTCGACACGACGATCGCCGCCACGCCGTTGCCGACGAAGTTGGTCAGCGCGCGGCATTCGCTCATGAAGCGGTCGATGCCCAGGATCAGCGCCATGCCGGCCACCGGGATCGTCGGCACCACGGCCAGCGTCGCCGCCAGCGTGATGAAGCCGGCGCCGGTGATGCCGGAGGCGCCTTTCGACGTCAGCATCGCCACGCCCAGGATGGTCAGTTCCTGCATCAGCGTCAGGTCGGTGTTGGTGGCCTGGGCCACGAACAGGGCCGCCATCGTCATGTAGATGTTGGTGCCGTCCAGGTTGAAAGAGTAACCGGTCGGTACCACCAGGCCGACGACCGGCTTGGAGGCGCCCAGGCGCTGCAGCTTCGTCATCAGCGACGGCAGCGCGCTTTCCGACGACGACGTGCCCAGCACGATCAGCAGCTCTTCCTTGATGTACAGGATGAACTTGACGATCGAGAAGCCGGTCAGCTTGGCGATGGTGCCCAGCACAACGAACACGAACAGGAAGCACGTCAGGTAGAACGAACCCATCAGCTTGGCCAGCGGCAGCAGCGACGCGATGCCGTATTTGCCGATGGTGAACGCCATCGCGCCGAACGCGCCGATCGGGGCGACCTTCATGATGATGTTGACCATGCCGAAGATGGCGGCGCCCGCTTCGTCGATCAGCTTGGCGACGGGCTTGCCCTTTTCGCCCAGCAGCGACAGCGCGAAACCGAACAGGATGGAAATCAGCAGCACCTGCAGGATGTCACCCTTGGCGAACGCGTCGACGACGGTGTTCGGGATGATGTTCATCAGGAACTCGGTGGTCGACGAATGCGACGCCTTTTCCGTGTACTGCGCGATGGCCTTGGTGTCGAGCGTGGCCGGATCGGCATTGAAGCCGGCACCCGGCTTGGCGATATTGGCAACGAACAGGCCGATCACCAGCGCGAAGGTGGAGACCACTTCGAAGTACAGCAGCGCCTTGCCGCCGACGCGGCCGATCTTCTTGATGTCCTGCATGCCGGCGATGCCGGAAACCACCGTGCAGAAGATCACCGGTGCGATGATCATCTTGATCAGCTTGATGAAACCGTCGCCCAGCGGCTTCATGGCCACGGCGTCGGTCGGCAGGTAAATCCCCAGCAGCACGCCCGCCACGATGGCGAACAGCACCTGTACGTACAGGATTTTATAGAACGGTTTTTTCATGATGGTCTCCAAATCCAATGCTTCCCTGTAACCATCATGACAAACCATCTCAGATATCACCATTGTGATTATCCGCATTGTGGGTAGTACGTATGGGGCCGCGGGGACTGTCCCCACAGGGGACTGTCCCCTCTTTTGACTTTGGCCAGCCATCAACCCGAAAGCAGAACAGGGGACAGTCCCCCTGCGGGGACAGTCCCCGATCACTGCGCCACCCAGCCCCCATCGACATTCCACGCGGCGCCCCGCACCTGGCCGGCGGCATCGCTGCACAGGAACACGGCCAGGGCGCCCAGCTGCTCGGGCGTGACGAATTCGCCGGACGGCTGCTTGTCGGCCAGCAGTGCGCGTTTCGCCTCGTCGTTCGACAGGCCTTCCTTGGCGGCGCGGTCGTCCACCTGTTTCTGCACCAGGGGCGTCAGCACGAAGCCGGGGCAGATCGCGTTGACCGTGACGCCCGTCTGCGCCGTTTCCAGTGCCGACACCTTGGTCAGCCCGATCAGGCCATGCTTGGCCGCCACATAGGCCGACTTGCCGGCGGAGCCCACCAGACCATGTGTGGAAGCGAGGTTGATGATGCGGCCCCAGTTCTGCTGCTTCATGCGCGGCAGCGCCAGGCGGCTGGTATGGAAGGCCGACGTCAGGTTGATGGCGATGATGGCGTCCCACTTCTCGGCGGGGAAATCCTCCACGTTGGCGACGAACTGGATGCCGGCGTTATTCACCAGCACGTCCACGCCGCCGAATTTTTCCGTGGCGAAGGCGAACAGCGCGGCGATTTCCGCCGGCTTGCTCATGTCCGCATTGTGGTGCACGGCCTGGATGCCGAATTCCTGCGCCGTGTTCTCCAGCAGCGTGGCGATGTCCTGCGCATCGGCGAAGCCGTTGAAGACGATGTTGGCGCCTTCGCCGGCGAGGGCGCGGGCGATACCGAGGCCGATGCCGGACGTGGACCCTGTCACCAAAGCCGTCTTGCCACTCAGTAGTTTGCTGCTCATAGTTGCTCCAAGGTTGATGGCGGCACGTGCCGCCGGTAGGGATGTCGGGTCTGCTGCGCTAAACTTCTGTATTCGGGGCAGCGCACTGTAGAATGTAGCCCAAAAACCAAGACGCGGCAGGCGAATGCAGAAGGAGGGTCGATGAGCGAACCAGTGATCAGGTCAGTGCAGTGCATCTCGATGGCCGGCCTGCACCGGATGGCCTACCAGGAATGGGGCGATCCGGACAATCCGGACGTGCTGGTCTGCGTGCACGGCGTCACGCGCGTGTCGGACGATTTCGACAACCTGGCGCGCGCATTGAGCGGCGATTTCCGTGTGGTGTGCCCGGACGTCGTCGGCCGCGGGCGCTCCGGCCGGCTGCGCAATCCCGAGCTGTACCGCGTGCCGCAATACGTGGCCGACATGGTCACGCTGCTGGCGCGCGTGCTGGCCGACGGCGAAAAACAGACGGTGTCGTGGTTCGGCACGTCGATGGGCGGCCTGATCGGCATGGGCCTGGCGTCGCTGCCGGACAGCCCGATCGAACGGCTCGTGCTGAACGATATCGGCCCCGTGCTGGACTGGGCCGCGCTGCGCCGCATCGGCGACTACATCGGCCAGGACCTGCGCTTCCCCACCTTCGCGGCGGGGGCGCAGTTCGTGCGCGACGTGTCCGCATCGTTCGGTTCGCACACCGAAGAAGAATGGACGAAGATGGCGCGCGACGTGCTGCGCCAGGAGCCCGACGGCGCCTGGGTGCGCCATTACGACATGGGCCTGGCGCTGCCGTTCCGCGCCGCCACGCCGGAATCGGTGGCGGCCGACGAGCAGCTGATGTGGGCCGCCTACGATGCGATCCGCTGCCCCACGCTGGTCGTGCGCGGCGCCGAATCGGACCTGCTGTCGCCGGCCACCGCGCAGGCGATGACGCAACGCGGGCCGCGCGCGGCGCTGGCGGAAATCGCCGGCACGGGCCATGCACCGACCTTCATGCACGACGACCAGATCGCGCTGGCCAGGGAGTTCCTGCTGCGCCGGTCAATTTAATCACCCACTCACAGAAAAGAGAAACAATGGAAATCACCCGACTGCATGTTGGCAAACGCCTGTCCGAAGTGGCAATCCACAACAGCACCGTCTACCTGGCGGGCCAGATCGCCGAGGACACCACCGCCGACATCGCCGGCCAGACCCGCGAAGTGCTGGCCCACGTCGACCGCCTGCTGGCCGAAGCCGGCAGCGACAAGACCTGCATCCTGTCCGCGCAGATCTACATCGCCGACATGGCGCTGTTCCCGGCCATGAACGAGGAGTGGGATGCGTGGGTGCCGCAGGGCCATACGCCGCCGCGCGCCACCGTCGAAGCCAAGCTGGCCAATCCGGCCTGCCTCGTCGAAATCGTCGTCGTCGCCGGCCAGCGTTAAGATTAAGCAAACAGTAAGGGCAGGCCCGTATCCTCGGGCCTTTCCACCGCCGCGGCACGCTGCAAGTCACAGCGCACCTGCTGCCAAGTTTTAAGGTTTTCTTCTATGGTTTCCATCGCGGCG
>DKJA01000199.1 GCA_002454505.1 Oxalobacteraceae bacterium UBA6704 | reverse complement strand
AGGGCCTGTCGCCCGGCGACAGCGCCAAGGTGCTCGGGGCGCTTGATTTCGCCGGCGCGGCCTACACGGGCCTGGCGGCCACCAGCGGCCAGCCGGCCTTCGACTTTGCCGTCGGCGTGGCCGGCACGCTGGCGCTGCTGAACACGGATGCGTCGACCCGCATCGCCGGGCTGCTGTTCGAACTGTGCCAGCTGGATCCGGCGCAGGGCATCGCCGTCGAACCCCGCTTCGGCAAGGAAGTGGCCGATCTGGTCACCGGCGTGCACCAGCTGATCCGGCTGCGCGAACTGACGCAGAACACGCCGGCCGCTGCGCGCGGCAAGGGCGCCGCGCAGCAGGCCGTGGCGCAGATGGAAACGCTGCGCAAGATGCTGCTGGCGATGGCCAGCGACATGCGCGTGGTGCTGGTGCGGCTGGCGTCGTGCTGCAGCACGCTGCGCTGGTTCGCCGACCAGAAGCTGTTCAACGAAATGACGCGCGCCTACGGCCGCGAAACGCTGGACCTGTACGCGCCGCTGGCCAACCGCCTCGGCATCTGGCAGATCAAGTGGGAGCTGGAAGATTTATCGTTCCGCTTCATCGAGCCGGAAAACTACAAGCGCATCGCCAAGATGCTCGAAGAGAAGCGCATGCTGCGCGAGAGCTTCGTCACGCAGTCGATCGAACGCCTGCAGTCGGAGCTGGCCGCGGCCGGCATCCAGGCGGAAGTATTCGGCCGGCCGAAGCACATCTACAGCATCTGGAACAAGATGCGCGGCAAGGAGCTCGATTTCACCGAACTGTACGACGTGCGCGCCTTCCGCGTGATCGTCGCCGATGTGAAGACGTGCTACACCGTGCTGGGCGTCGTCCACAATATCTGGACGCCGATCCCGAAGGAATTCGACGACTACATCTCGCGCCCGAAGCCGAACGGCTACCAGTCGCTGCACACGGTGGTGATGGCCGACGACAGCCGCCCGCTGGAAGTGCAGATCCGTACGCAGGAAATGCACAGCTTCGCCGAATACGGCGTGGCGGCGCACTGGCGCTACAAGGAGGAGGGCGGCTCGAACTTCCAGGGCCAGAAGTACGACGAGAAGATCGCCTGGCTGCGCCAGCTGCTGGCATGGAAATCCGACGTGGCCGATGCCGTCGTCGGCCAGGAAGAAATCCAGCGCGAGTGGGTGGAAAAGCTGAAGGAGGCGGCGCTGGACGACCGCATCTTCGTGCTGACGCCGCAGGCCCGCGTGCTGGAACTGCCGGTCGGCGCCACGCCGATCGATTTCGCCTACCACCTGCACAGCGACGTGGGCCACCGGTGCCGCGGCGCGCGCGTCGATGGCGTGATGGTGCCTTTGAATACGCAGCTGAAAAGCGGCCAGACGTGCGAGATCATCACGGCCAAGGGCGCGCCCGGCACGGCCGGCCCGTCGCGCGACTGGCTGAGCCCCGGCTACGCCGTCAGCAACCGCACCCGTGCGAAAGTGCGCGCGTGGTTCCACGCGATCGACCAGCAGGAAACGCTGTCGCACGGCCGCTCGCTGGTGGAAAAATCGCTGCAGCGCGAGGGTAAAACAGCCGTCAACCTGGAGGCGCTGGCGCAGAAGCTGGGCTTCGCCAAGGTCGATGAGCTGTTCATCTCGGTGGGCAAGGACGAATTCAGCCTGCGCCATGTGGAGCAGGCGCTGCATGACAATGTGGAACCGGCGCCGCCGGAGGATGCGGTCACGCTGAACAAGAGCCGCGCATCGTCGACGGAGCAGGGCGCCAAGTCGGGCGTGCTGGTGGTCGGCACCGAAGGCCTGATGACGCAGCTGGCCAAGTGCTGCAAGCCGGCGCCGCCGGACCCGATCGTCGGCTTCGTCACGCGCGGCAAGGGCGTGTCGATCCACCGGCTGTCGTGCAAGAACTTCGCCGAAATGCGCGCCAAGGCGCCGGAGCGGGTGATCGTCACCGACTGGGGCAATGCCCGCGGCGACACGGTCTATCCGGTCGACCTGTTCGTGCTGGCGGGCGACCGGCAAGGCCTGCTGCGCGATATCTCCGAGGTGTTTTCGCGAGAAAAAATCAACGTGATCGGCGTGAACACGCAAAGCGCGAAGGGCGAGGCGCGGATGACGTTTACAGCGGAGATCAGCGCAACGGCACAGCTGCACAAGGCGCTGACCGCGATTTCGGAAGTGTCCGGCGTGCTCGAGGCGCGGCGGGCGTAGGGGACTGTCCCTGCCAAGGGACTGTCCCCTGTTTTGTCTTCGGCTTTTCGGGCTGGACAGTCCCGACCTACTGCTTCCCCGCCACCTCGGCCTGCAAGGTCACGTGATCGATGCCATGCTTCTCCAGCAGCATGGCGCGGATCGCCTTCAATATCGTCGGCCACTGTTCCAGCGCGTGCACCTCCACGTGGCCGATCAGGGCCGGTTCGCCCGGTGCCATGTCCCACACGTGCAGGTCGTGCACGGCGGCCACGCCAGCCACCTGTTCCAGGTCGGTGCCGACCTGCGTGTAATCGATATCGACCGGCACGCCTTCCATCAGGTGGTGGCCCGACTCGCGCAGGATGCCATAGGTGGACTTGAGCAGCAGCAGCGACACCAGCAGCGACAGCAGCGGGTCGATCTGCATCCAGCCCGTGTAATAAATCACCAGGCCGGCGGTCAGCGCGGCGACGGAGCCCAGCATGTCGCCCATCACGTGGATCAGCGCGGCGCGCGTGTTCATGCTGTCGCGGTCCTTCGACAGCACCCACGCCACAAGGATATTGACCAGCAGGCCGATCAGCGCAACGGTGGCCACCGTGCCGCCCTGCACCTGCTGCGGCGCGGCGAAGCGGTGGATGGCTTCGTAGACGATCCAGCCGACGACGGCCAGCATCACCAGCCCGTTGACGAAGGCGGCCAGCGCCTCGGCGCGGCCGAAGCCGAACGAGTAGCGTGACGACGGCGGCCGCTTGGCCACCAGTTGCGCGAACAGCGCCAGGGCCAGCGACGCGGCATCGGTGACCATGTGGCCCGCATCCGAAATCAGTGCCAGCGAATTGGAGATGAAGCCGGCCACCACTTCGACGACGGCAAACACCAGCGTCAGGCCGACGGCCCAGGCGAGGATGGCCAGGCTGCGGTCGGCGCGCTGGTGCTTGTATTGGGCGTCGCCCTTCAGGTGGGCATGCAGGTGGCTGGGTGTGTTCATATGGAGGGCTCACTTGAAGGCGCCGCAGGTGATCACATAATCGCCCACGCGGCGGAACCATGTGTATTTGACGCGCAGCTGCCGCGTGTGCGGATGCAGGCGCAGGTAATCCACCGGACCCGTTTCGCCGCGCCAGGCGCGGTCGATGATTTCGCGGATATAGTATTTATCGTCCGCATCGCGCCAGTCCCAGGCGCTGCGGCCGATCATGTTCGGCAAGGCGCCGTGCGCGCGGATGTGGCCGCTCGCGTCCAGTACGGTCACATACAGGTCGCGGTAGGCGAAGGCGCCACGGGGATTGCTGATTTCCGCGAAGGCCCGCTCGGGGCCCAAGTCGCGCATCAGCGCGGCGGCGCGGTCGAGCAGCATGCGTGCCTCGTCGGCCGTGCCCGATTGCGCTGCGCGGGCACCAAGGCACAGCATGGCGAGAAGGCAGGCAAGGGCGAATTTGGCGACTGAACGGTTCATGAGTGTACTGATGTGGCGTTGCCCAATATAGCATGGTGCAACTCGCCCGGATGCGTGAGTAACAATTTCAAGAATGCCCTTGTCATTCCTTCTGCGCATCCCTATAATGCTGGCCATCGGGCGGTTAGTTCAGCTGG
>DKJA01000055.1 GCA_002454505.1 Oxalobacteraceae bacterium UBA6704 | reverse complement strand
CCCGAACGGGGCCTGTCCCCAGCCAAGGCAAGCCGCCCGGCTTGCCTTTTTGCGTTCCAGCCGCAAACCGAGGACAATAACGCCACAGCCAATCCAAGGAAAAAAGGATCAGATCAATGACCATCAAGATCAGCCAGAACTTCGACTCCGGTGCCATCGACGTCGTGAACGTGGAAAGCGCCGCCAACATCGAACTGAAACTGCGCAAGGACAACGCCGCCGACATCCACCAGTGGTTCCACTTCCGCGTGCAGGGCGCGCGCGGGCAGTCGCTGAAGCTGCGCATCGTGAACGCCGGCCAGGCCACGTATGCCAAGGGCTTCGAGGACTACAACGCGGTGGCCAGCTACGATGGCGAGAACTGGTTCCGCGTGCCGACGTCGTTCGATGGCGAAGTGATGACGATCAACCACACGCCGGACCTGGACAGCTGCTACTACGCCTATTTCGAGCCGTATTCGTGGGAGCGCCACCTGCGCCTGCTGGGCGAAGTGGCCGAGAACCCGATCGCCCGCGTGCAGGACCTGGGTTCCACCGTGGATGGCCGCGACATGAACCTCGTCGTCATCGGCAATCCGCAAGCCGAGAAAAAAATCTGGTTCATCGCGCGCCAGCACCCGGGCGAGTCGATGGCCGAATGGTTCATCGAGGGCCTGATCGATGCACTGCTGGACGACGCCGACCCGATCACCCGCAAGCTGCTGCAGCGCTGCGTGTTCTACATCGTGCCGAACATGAATCCGGACGGCTCCGTGCGCGGCAACCTGCGCACCAATGCGGCCGGCGCGAACCTGAACCGCGAGTGGATGACGCCGACGCCGGAACGTTCGCCGGAAGTGCTGTGCGTGAAGGAGAAGATCCACGCGACGGGCGTCGACATGTTCTTCGACATCCACGGCGATGAAGCGCTGCCGTACAACTTCGTGGCCGGCAACGAGATGCTGGAGAACTTCACGCCGGAGAAGGGCGTCGCGCAGAAGGCCTTCATCGAGCGCTACAAGGCGGCCAGCCCGGACTTCCAGGATGCCGTCGGCTACCCGATCAGCAAGTACAAGGAAGACATGCTGACGCTGGCGTCGAAATACATCGGCCACCACTTCGGCGTGCTGGCGCTGACGCTGGAAATGCCTTTCAAGGACAATGCCGACCTGCCCGTGCCGCACGTGGGCTGGAACGGCGCCCGCAGCGCCGCGCTGGGCGCCGCCATCCTGCAGCCTATCCTGCTGTCGCTGGACGAGTGATGGGCGTCGAGATCGAACGCAAGTTCCTGCTGCGCGGCGACGGCTGGCGCACGCAGGGCACGCCGGTGCTGCTGCGGCAGGGCTACCTGTCGTCGCATCCGGAGCGGGTGGTGCGTGTACGCATCGAAGGCGATGCGGCCGTGATGACGATCAAGAGCAAGGCGGTCGGGGTGTCGCGCGGCGAGTGGGAATACTCGCTGCCGCTGGCCGACGCGGTGGAATTCCTCGACCGGCTGTGCGAGCAGCCGGTGATCGAGAAGTATCGCCGCCGCATCCCGTACGGAGGCTTCACGTGGGAAGTCGATGAATTCCTCGGCGCGAATGCGGGGCTGGTGGTAGCGGAGATCGAGCTGCCGGCGGAAGATACGCCGTTCGACAAGCCGGACTGGGTCGGCGACGAGGTCACCCACGACAAGCGCTATCTCAATTCCAATCTGATCGCGCTGCCGTTTTCGGCGTGGTGAGGAAGGGGGACTGTCCCCGCAGGGGCCTGTCCCCGGGGTTGTGTTTGGTTGATGATCAACGAACGTCAAAAACAACCCCGGGGACAGTCCCTTGCAGGGACAGTCCCCAGCCGTCAGTGGAAATGCTCGGTACCGGCCGGCGCATCCTCCGGCATCTCGGCATGCACCAGCTCGCCGGTCGGGTCGGCGAACAGCGGGGCGCCGCAGTCGTCGCAATACTCCATCACATACGATTCGCCCAGCTTCTTGATCACGTTGACGCCGGCCGCGTTCAGGTGCTCGACGATCTCGTCCACCGGCGTGCGCGGCGGCAGCAGCGCGCTCATGCCGCCGGCCAGCGGGCCTTCCGGCGGCGTGCCTTCCTCGTCTTCCTGGCCGTACAGGGGCCAGACCACGCCATAGATGACGTCGCTGTCCGAGCGGCGCGTGAAGGCGACGCGGTATTCGTCGATCTGGCCGTCGGCCGACTCTTCGCCGAAGCCGGCGATGACGGCGCGCAGGTCGGCCGGCTCGCAGGCCAGCGTATGCGTCAGGTAGTGCACGGCGGCGCGGATCGACACGGGGCGGATCAGCTTGTCCGCCTCGCGGCAGGCCATGTAATACGCTTCCGGCAGCAGCAGCTCGATGCCGCAGCCCGGCAGCAGGCGCGTCACCGTCGGCGTGGCCTGCGTGCGCCACGCTTCCAGCGCGTTGCGGCGCTCGTCGGCCTGGTGCAGGTGGGCGGCCGGCATCTGCCAGCGGAACATCGGGCCGCCGGCAGGCGCCACGACAACGGCGATCAGGTAGCGCGTATCGGCCAGGAACGGCGCCGTTTCCGGCGGCTTCACGTCGCTCTTGACGGCCACGCCCTTGACGGCGGCCTGCGCCAGCTTGTGCATCTTGGCGTACGTCTCGGCATGGGTGCGCGGCAATTGGTCGATCGAGAACAGGTTCGATGCCATCGCCAGCTTCGTGCCGTCGGCCAGCAGGTGGGCGGAGAAATGGGCGGACAGCGTGTTCAGCACGTCGGCCGGGATCGGGCCGGAAGCGATCGCAAAGCGCGTCCAGGCCAGGATCGGCGCGGCCACCAGCAGCACGTCGTACTGAACCGGCGCACCGTCCGTCTCGACGGCAATGGTGGCCGACTCGCTGACGGCCTCGACGCCGTCCATCAGCACGTCGTAGGCGTTCAGGTCGACGGCGAACAGGCCGTTCAGGGCGGTATCGACGGTGTCCTGGTGACCCGTCTTCAGCAGCCTGGTCAGCTGGGCATCGAGCGCATGTTCCCAGCTGCGCTCCTCGAGGCGGCTGGCGGACTGGCCGACGGCCTGGGCAAGGGTGGCAATGCGCTGGCTGTCGGCAGACATTTTTTGGGATGAATCTTTGGATGGGCGACGCATGGCGCTAACGATCTCTGTAGTGTGGTGAAAAACTTATCAGGCGTATTGTAGTTGATTCGCCAAGGACGGGGGGAGGATGTCCGGAATGGGGCAGCGGCGGATGGGGACTGTCCCCGAAGGGGCCTGTCCCCGGGGTTGTCTTTCCGAGTACTCAAGCAAAGTCACAAGCAACCCCGGGGACAGTCCCTTGCAGGGACAGTCCCCAGCCGTATCACGCCAAAAAAAACGCCGGGCGAACCCGGCGTTTTCACGAAGCGCTGGCTGATTACGCAGCCAGCAGCTGCCGCAGCACGAACGGCAGGATGCCGCCATGCTTGTAGTAGTCCACTTCGATCGGCGTGTCGATGCGCAGCAGCACGGTGACTTCCTGCTTGCTGCCGTCTTCGCGCTTGATGATCAGCGTGGCCAGCTGTTGTGGCTTGATGTCGCCTTCCAGGCCGATCAGGTCGTAGGTTTCCTTGCCGGTGATGCCCAGCGATTCGACGCTGTCGGTGCCGATGAACTGCAGCGGCAGCACGCCCATGCCCACCAGGTTCGAGCGGTGAATGCGTTCGAACGAGCGGGTGATCACGGCCTTCACGCCCAGCAGTTGCGTACCTTTCGCGGCCCAGTCGCGCGACGAGCCGGTGCCGTACTCTTCGCCGCCGAAGATCATCGTCGGCGTGCCTTCGGCCACGTACTTCATGGCCGCGTCGTAGATCGACAGCTGTTCGCCGGACGGCTGGTGGATCGTGATGCCGCCTTCGACCGCGGAACCGTCCGCTTTCGGCGGGATCATGCGGTTCTTGATGCGGACGTTGGCGAACGTGCCGCGCATCATGATCTCGTGGTTGCCGCGGCGCGAGCCGTACGAGTTGAAGTCCGACTTCAGCACGCCGTTCTCTTTCAGCCATTTACCGGCCGGGCCGTCTTCCTTGATCGAGCCGGCAGGGGAGATGTGGTCGGTCGTGATCGAGTCGCCGAACACGCCCAGCGCGCGCGCGTTGGAGATGCCCGCTTCGGTGACTTTCGGCGTCATCTCGAAGTCGCTGAAGAACGGCGGCTCGGCGATGTACGTCGATTCCGGCCAGTTGTACACCTGGCCTTCGGTGGACGACACGTTTTCCCACAGCTTGCCCGGGTTGCCCTTGACCTGCGCGTAGTTTTCCTTGAAGACCTTGGAGTTCATCGCGAACTTCATCAGCTTGGCGATTTCGTCCGACGACGGCCAGATGTCGCCCAGGTAGACGTCGCGGCCGTTGGTGCCCTTGCCGACCGGTTCGGTCATCAGGTCGCGCGTCACGTTGCCGGCGATGGCGTAGGCGACGACCAGCGGTGGCGAGGCCAGGAAGTTGGCGCGGATGTTCGGGTGGATCCGTGCTTCGAAGTTGCGGTTACCGGACAGCACGGCCGCAGCGACGATGTCGTTGGTCTGGATCGCCGCGTTCAGTTCCGGCGTCAGGTCGCCCGCGTTACCGATGCAGGTGGTGCAGCCGTAGGCGGTCACGCCGAAGCCCAGTTTTTCCAGGTAAGGCAGCAGGCCGGCGGCGGTCAGGTATTCCGTCACGACGCGCGAGCCGGGGGCCAGCGACGACTTGATGTGCGGCGCCACCGTCAGGCCCGCTTCGACGGCTTTTTTCGCCAGCAGGCCGGCGGCCAGCAGCACGCTCGGGTTCGACGTGTTGGTGCACGACGTGATCGCGGCGATCAGGATGTCGCCGTTTTTCACCGGCACATCGTTGCTGGTGACGTATTGTTCGTTCAGGTCGGTCGGGGCCTTGTTGAAGCCGTTTTCCGACGTCGGTTTCGAGAACAGGTCGGTGAAGGTGGACTTCACGTTGCCCAGTTCGATACGGTCCTGCGGCCGTTTCGGGCCGGCCAGCGACGGCGTCACGGTGGACAGGTCCAGGTGCAATTCGCGGGTGTAGTCGATGTCGCCCACTTTCGGCACGCCGTACATGTTCTGCGCCTTGAAGTAGGCCTGGAACGCGTCGATCTCGGCGCGCGTGCGGCCGGTGCCTTCGAAGTAGTCGATGGTCTTGTCGTCGACGGGGAAGAAGCCCATCGTGGCGCCGTATTCCGGCGCCATGTTGCCGATCGTGGCGCGGTCCGTCACGGACAGCGACTCGGTGCCTTCGCCGAAGAACTCGACGAACTTGCCGACGACTTTCTCGCGGCGCAGCATCTCGGTGATGGTCAGCACCAGGTCGGTCGCGGTGCAGCCTTCGCGCAGCACGCCGGTCAGGTTGACGCCGATCACGTCCGGGGTCAGGAAGTACACCGGCTGGCCCAGCATGCCCGCTTCCGCCTCGATGCCGCCCACGCCCCAGCCGACCACGCCGATACCGTTGATCATCGTGGTGTGCGAGTCGGTGCCGACCAGCGAATCCGGGTAGTACACGCCGCCGTTGTTGTGGACGCCGCGCGCCAGGTATTCCAGGTTGACCTGGTGGACGATGCCGAAGCCCGGCGGCACGACGCCGAACGTGTCGAACGCCTGCATGCCCCACTTCATGAACTGGTAGCGCTCGTTATTGCGCGAGAATTCCAGCTTCATGTTCAGGTCCAGCGCCTTCGGCTCGCGGAAGTGGTCGATGGTGACCGAGTGGTCGACGACCAGGTCGACCGGCACCAGCGGCTCGATCTTCTTCGGATTCACGCCCTGCTTATAGGCGACGTTGCGCATCGCGGCCAGGTCGGCCAGCAGCGGCACGCCGGTGAAGTCCTGCAGCACCACGCGGGCGACGACGAACGGGATCTCGTCGGTGCGGTCGGCGGTGGCGGCCCAGTTGGCCACCTGCTTCACGTGCTCTTCGGTGACCTTCTTGCCGTCGCAGTTGCGCAGCACGGATTCCAGCACCACGCGGATCGACACCGGCAAGCGGGAGATGTTGGCGCCCAGTGCTTTTTCCAGCGCGGGCAGCGAGTACAGCTTGCCCTTGGTTTTGCTGGAAATCGTGAAATCCTTGAGCGTGTTGAAAGTGTTACGGGACATGACCTCTCCTTCAGGTGGGCGTCTGTTATTGATACAGGGTGGTGCTTGGATTGTGTGTTGCGTGTCTTACAGCTGCGCCGCCGGCTTGGCCGACTGGTCCGGCGCGGCCGGCATCAGCTTCGCTTCCGTCACCGGTTGCTCGGCCGGCTTCAGCTGCTCGGCGTTGCGGCATTCGTTGGCCAGCTGGCGGTTCAGCTTTGAATCGAGCAGCATGCCCTTGGCGGGAATGCCGATCCAGATCAGGCCATACAGCTTGTTCTCGAAGCGCTGCGCGCCGGTCGTGGTGGCCACGCGGGCCAGCCGGTGCAGCCGCTTCTTCCAGCGCAGCGCGATGTGCCCGTCGTCGCCGGCATTCTGGTAGATCGTGATCTTGTTGCCCAGTTCGCAGTCGAAATCCACGGTGGACGTGCCGGCGATATCCGGTTCGTCCGCTTCCGGGTTCGGCTCGGCCGGCGCCACCGGCGCGGCAGGCGCTTTCGCCTTGGTGGATTTGGTTTTTGCCGTGGACTTCGCGGCTGGTTTCTTCTTCGCCTCGGCCTTCGGCTTGGAGGTTTCGGCCGCGGCGTGGGCGGCCGGCGCGCAGGCGACCGCGAAAGCGGCGGCGCAGGCGGTCAGGAATTTGAGGATGGACATCAGGCGGTTTCCGGTGCGTTGGTCGGCGGGTCCAGCAGCGCAGCGGCCGTTTCCGGCAACGGCAGGCCGGACAGCCGGGCGCGCTGCAGAACGGTCCAATAATATCGGTAGCTGGCGCGGTCGTGCAAGCGGCCATGCTGGCTGATCGGGCCCCATTGCGCTTTTTGCGCCTCGGTGAGGATCGCCGCGGCTTCGTTCATTTCCGACAGCCGGGGCGTGAACGCCTTGACGACCGGCTTGATCTGGTTCGGGTGGATGCTCCACATGCGCGTGAAGCCGAATTCGGCGGCGGCGCGGCCGGCATCCGTCGCCACGACGGCGGAATCCTTGATTTCGGTGGTCACATTGTGCGACGGCACCTTGCCGTAGGCGTGGCAGGCGGCGGCGATTTCCAGCTTGGCGCGCACCACCAGCGGGTGGCTGAACTGGTTCGGCGTGCGCATCGCGTTGGCGGGAATCGCGCCGTAGTGGCTGGACACGAAATCCATGATGCCGAACGACAGGCATTCCACCTGGGGCAGGGCGGCGATGGCGAACACGCTGCGCAGCGCGCCGTGCGTTTCGATCAGCACGTGGACGGGCAGGTTGTCGCGGCCCGCCTTCTTGGCGTGCTGGTTGATGGCGTCGATGGCGCGCATCACGTCCTGCACGCTGTCCGGCTTCGGCAGCACGATGTACGCCAGTTTCGCGGCGGCCAGGCCGACGATGATCTCGACGTCTTTCGCGAAATGGGGGCTGGCCACATCGTGCACGCGGGCGCCGATGCGGTTGAACTGGTTGTCGTCGGAATTGACGAGCTCGGCGACGAGGCGCGCATGCGCTTCCTCGTCGCCGGCGGCGGCGCCGTCCTCGCAGTCGAACGTGATGTCGAACACGGGACCAAGCTCTTGTTGCAGGGCCATCGATTTGCGCATCAGCTTTTCGGAGCCGGCGTAATGGTCGCAGGCCGGCAGGATCAGCGGCTGGCGTTCGCCCTGGAATAAGACCTCGGATGGGAGCATGGTGTGAGGCAAATTAATAGTGCAGATTGGCGGTTGGCTAAGGGTTGGCAGCAAAAGCGTTACAGCGGAAGCGTCAAAGCCGCCGCGCGGCCGGAGCAGCGCGGCGGATGGTGCGGAACCACGTTCCGGCACCGATCATATATTAAGGCAGCAGGTGCTTCACGCCTTCGCGCTCTTCCGTCAGCTCTTTCAGCGTCAGGTTGATGCGCTCTTGCGAGAAGGCGTCGATTTCCAGGCCTTGCACGATCTTGTATTCGCCGTTTTCGGTGGTCACCGGGAAGCCGAACATCGTGCCTTCAGGGATACCGTAGGAACCATCCGAAGGAACACCCATCGTGGTCCATTTGCCGTTGGTGCCCAGCACCCAGTCGCGCACGTGGTCGATGGCGGCGTTGGCGGCCGATGCGGCCGACGACAGGCCGCGCGCTTCGATGATCGCGGCGCCGCGCTTGCCGACGGTCGGCAGGAACGTGTTGGCGTTCCATTCCTGGTCGTTGATCAGGTCCTTGACGGACTTGCCGTCGACGGTGGCGAAGCGGTAGTCGGCGTACATCGTCGGCGAGTGGTTGCCCCACACGGTCAGCTTCTCGATGTCCTTGACCTGCGTGCCGGTCTTGGCAGCGACCTGCGACAGCGCGCGGTTGTGGTCCAGGCGCAGCATGGCGGTGAAGTTCTTGGCCGGCAGGCTCGGTGCCGATTTCATCGCGATGTAGGCATTGGTGTTGGCCGGGTTGCCGACCACCAGCACCTTGACGTTGCGCGAAGCGACGGCGTCCAGCGCCTTGCCCTGCACCGTGAAGATCTGGGCATTCGCTTCCAGCAGGTCCTTGCGTTCCATGCCGGGGCCGCGCGGACGAGCGCCGACCAGCAGGGCCACGTCGGCATCCTTGAAGGCGGTCATCGGATCGGCGTGGGCGGTCATGCCGGCCAGCAGCGGGAATGCGCAGTCGTCGATTTCCATCATGACGCCCTTCAGTGCCTTCTGCGCTTTTTCGTCAGCGATTTCCAGCAGTTGCAGGATGACCGGCTGATCCTTGCCCAGCATGTCGCCGTTGGCGATGCGGAACAGCAGGGAATAGCCGATCTGGCCGGCGGCGCCGGTGACGGCAACGCGCAATGGGGTTTTTGCCATGATGAATCTCCAAAGTTGAAATTGACCTGTACTGCGTGACCTGTACTGCAGAAACTGGAACCGGCCCGGCCGTGGCAAGGGTGTTTGCCCTGGCGCACTCTGCCGAACCGCATCCATCTGAACCAAATAGCAATGATACCAAATTAGCCCGCCGTCAAGGCCCGGCCATAGGATGGAATTTGGCGCTGAATTGCCGCGAACCTGTCACCATCCCGACATGTGTTTTTCCGGTGCGGTGCGACAGCGAAGTCGCGCCCGGAATAACATCGACGGCGAGTGTAGGCCTCATATAGCCTTCTGTCAATCATATCTTATGTCTTATATAAGACATATAACTTAGTGGGTTATTACTGGACGGACAGTGCCTTTTGTGGTGAAATCGCGGTCTATGAATCCCGTCACGCCCAACCAGCCCAGTCCAGGCAGCACAGCAAATGCGCCGGCCTCATCAGTGACCGGCGCGGCATCGGGCGCGGCGGGCAATGGCGCGCCCGGCGCACCGGCCGCGGCAGGCGCGTCGGCACCGGCCGCAGCGTCTTCCGTGGCGCCCACCGTCGCCCCCACGTTTTCCCCGCTGTACCAGCAGATCAAGGCGCTCATCACGCAGAGCCTGCAGTCGGGCGAATGGAAACCGGGCGAGATGATTCCCAGCGAAGTGGAACTGGCCAACCGCTACAAGGTCAGCCAGGGCACCGTGCGCAAGGCCATCGACGAGCTGGCCGCCGACAACCTGGTGATGCGCCGGCAGGGCAAGGGCACGTTCGTGTCCACCCACCACGAAGCGCGCGCTCACATCCGTTTCCTGCGGCTGCGGCCGGACGAGGGCACGCCGCACTATCCCGAGAGCCGCTTCCTGGAAGTGAAGCGGCTGCGCGCGCCGGCCGACGTGGCCCGGCTGCTCGACCTGAAGTCGGGCGACGCGACGGTCTACATCAAGCGGGTGCAGTCGTTCGACGGCGTGCCGACGATCGTCGAGGAGCTGTGGCTGCCGGGCCTGCTGTTCAAGGGACTGACGGCCGAGCGGCTGTCCGAATACAAGGGGCCGATGTACGGCCTGTTCGAATCCGAATTCGGCACGCGGATGATCCGTGCCGACGAAAAGGTGCGCGCCGTGTGCGTCACCGACGAGGACGCGGCGCTGCTCAATGTGGCGGCCGGCACGCCGCTGCTCTCCGCCGAAAGGGTGTCGTTTACCTATGGCGACAAGCCGGTCGAACTGCGCCGCGGGCTGTACCTGACCACGCGCCACCACTACCAGAACGACCTGAATTAGAAGGGGGAGCGCGGGGTGCCGGAGGCGGGGATGTGCGGCGCAACATAAATTTGTATATATGTAAGAATAGATATTGGTCGGCCGTGGGAAATAAGCGAAAATCGCGGTCTCACGTATGCGATCCAGGCAGTGCGTTTCACTAAATAGCAATACATAAAAGGGAGGTTTGTCATGTCTGAAGCCGTCAGGGAAGCTCCACGCAAGGAGCGACGGGAATTTCGCAACATCCATGTCACGGAGCTGATGAATTACCGTCAGCCGTTCTCGGCCATCGTGTCCATCATGCACCGCGTCAGCGGCTTCCTGATGTTCGTGCTGCTGCCGTTCATCCTGTACCTGCTGCAGGAAAGCATCCGCTCCGAGATCTCCTACGCGCACTTCCAGGGCATCGCATCGCACCCGTTCGCCAAGCTGGTCATCCTGGCGCTGGTGTGGGGCTACATGCACCACTTCTGCGCCGGCATCCGTCACCTGGTGATGGACACGCACGTGGGCCTGGACAAGGATTCCGCCCGCAAGAGCGCCGTCACCGTACTGGTCATTACCTGGGCCGTCGTCATCGTCGTCGCCCTGAAACTGTTCGGAGTCTTCTAATAATGAAAAACAATATCGGACCGAAGCGCATCGTCGTCGGCGCCCACTACGGCCTGGGCGAATACCTGGCGCAGCGCGCCACGGCCATCGTGCTGGTGGTGTACACGCTGGTACTGCTGGTGACCTTCCTGGGCGGCAGCGATTTCTCCTATGAAGGCTGGGCCGGCCTGTTCGCCCGCACGTGGTTCAAACTGTTTACGCTGGCAACGCTGCTCGGCCTGTTCTATCACGCCTGGGTCGGCGTGGTCAGCATTTACCAGGATTATGTGAAGAACATCGCTGTTCGCTTCATCCTGCAAACTGCCTCCGCCGTGTGGCTCGTGGCATGCGCCGTCTGGTCGGTGCAGATACTCTGGAGTGTGTAAAAGTGGCAGCTATTAAATCTGCAATCCCTACCCGCCGTTTCGACGCGGTGATCGTTGGCGCCGGCGGTTCCGGCATGCGCGCCTCCCTGCAACTGGCAGAAGCCGGCCTGAACGTGGCCGTGCTGTCGAAAGTCTTCCCGACCCGCTCCCACACGGTGGCAGCGCAGGGCGGCATCGGCGCCTCGCTGGGCAATATGGCGGAAGACAACTGGTTCTGGCACATGTTCGACACGGTTAAAGGTGGCGACTACCTGGGCGACCAGGATGCCATCGAATTCATGTGCCGCGAAGCACCGAAGGTCGTGTACGAGCTGGAACACTTCGGCATGCCGTTCGACCGCAATCCCGACGGCACGATCTACCAGCGTCCGTTCGGCGGCCACACCGCCAACTTCGGCGAAAAAGCCGTGCAGCGCGCCTGCGCCGCGGCCGACCGTACCGGTCATGCACTGCTGCACACGCTGTATCAGCGTAACGTTCGCGCCCGCACCCACTTCTTCGTGGAATGGATGGCGCTGGACCTGATCCGCGACGCCGAAGGCGACGTGGTCGGCGTGGTCGCGCTGGAAATGGAAACGGGCGAATGCATGATCCTGGAAGCGAAGACGACCATCTTCGCCACCGGTGGTGCCGGCCGTATCTTCGCCGCGTCGACCAATGCGTTCATCAACACCGGCGACGGCATGGGCATGGCGGCACGCGCCGGCCTGCCGCTGCAGGACATGGAATTCTGGCAGTTCCACCCGACCGGCGTGGCCGGCGCGGGCGTGCTGATCACCGAAGGCGTGCGCGGCGAAGGCGGCATCCTGATCAACTCGGAAGGCGAGCGCTTCATGGAACGCTACGCGCCGACGCTGAAGGATCTGGCGCCGCGCGACTTCGTGTCCCGCTCGATGGACCAGGAGATCAAGGAAGGCCGCGGCTGCGGTCCGAACAAGGATCACGTGATGCTGGACCTGCGCCACATCGGCAAGGACACCATCGAGAAGCGCCTGCCGTCGATCCTGGAAATCGGCCACAAGTTCGCCAACGTCGATGCGACCAAGGAACCGATCCCGGTCGTGCCGACCATCCACTACCAGATGGGCGGTATCCCGACGAACATCCACGGTCAGGTGGTTACCCCTGGCGCCGACGGTTCGCAGAAGATCGTCAACGGCCTGTACGCGATCGGCGAATGCGCCTGCGTGTCGGTGCACGGCGCGAACCGCCTGGGCACGAACTCGCTGCTGGACCTGGTGGTGTTCGGCCGCGCGGCCGGCAACCACGTGGTGGCGTCGAACCTGAAGCAGAAGGAAAACAAGCCGCTGCCGAAGGATGCGTCCGAATTCGCGATGGACCGCCTGAACAAGCTGGAAACGTCGACCGGCAGCGAAAAAGTGCAGGGCGTCGCCAACGACATCCGCGCCACGATGCAGAAATACTGCGGCGTGTTCCGTACCGACGACATGCTGAACAAGGGTGTCGAGGAGATCATGAAGCTGGACGAACGCCGCAAGCACGTGTCGTTCAAGGACAAGTCCGCCGTGTTCAACACGGCCCGCGTGGAAGCGCTGGAACTGGACAACCTGATCGAAACGGCGAAGGCCACGATCACGTCGGCAGCGGCGCGCAAGGAATCGCGCGGCGCCCACGCCCACGACGATTACCCGCACCGCGACGACGACAACTGGATGAAGCACACGCTGTGGTTCTCCGAAGGCAACCGCCTGGATTACAAGGCAGTCGTCACCAAGCCGCTGACGGTCGATACCTTCAAGCCGAAACCACGTACTTTCTAAGGCCTCGCATAACATGGCACGCACTCTCAAATTCAAAATCTACCGCTACGATCCCGATAAGGACGCCAAGCCGTACATGCAGGACCTGACGGTCGAACTGAAGGACACCGACAAGATGCTGCTGGATGCACTGCAGCGCATCAAGTCCGACGTGGACGATTCGCTGGCCCTGCGCCGCTCGTGCCGCGAAGGCGTGTGCGGTTCCGACGCGATGAACATCAACGGCAAGAACGGCCTGGCCTGCACGACCAACCTGAACGAGCTGTCCGAACCGATCGTGCTGCGCCCGCTGCCCGGCCTGCCGGTCATCCGCGACCTGATCGTCGACATGACGCAGTTCTTCAAGCAGTACGAATCGATCAAGCCGTTCCTGATCAACGACTCGATCCCGCCCGAGAAGGAACGCCTGCAGACGCCGGCCGAACGGGAAGAGCTGGACGGCCTGTACGAGTGCATCCTGTGCGCGTGCTGCTCGACGTCGTGCCCGTCGTTCTGGTGGAATCCGGACAAGTTCGTCGGCCCGGCCGGCCTGCTGCAGGCTTACCGCTTCATCGCCGATTCGCGCGACGAAGCCACCGGCCCGCGCCTGGACAACCTGGAAGACCCGTACCGCCTGTTCCGCTGCCACTCGATCATGAACTGTGTGGATGTGTGCCCGAAAGGCCTGAATCCGAACAAGGCGATCGGCAAGATCAAGGAACTGATGGTCCGTCGCGCCATTTGATATGAGCGACGACAGCACGAATGGTAATTCGCGTGCGCATCAGGCAGACCCCGCCAACCGTGCCCGCTTGCGCTGGCGCGCGCGGCGCGGCCTGCTGGAAAACGACCTGATACTGACCCGTTTTCTGGATGCCCACGAAACTGAATTGACCGACGAGGAAGTGGACGCGTTCACGCGGCTCCTCGACTTGTCGGACAATGCGCTGATGGATCTGGTGCTGGCGCGCAGCGAGCCGGAAGGCGAGCTCGATCTGCCGCATGTGCATGCACTGCTTGGCCGTCTGCGCCGCGCCTGATTTTTTTTAAATGCCGCAACTCTCCATGAAAAGGAAGAGCTCATGAACACCTCCGAAAACAAAGCCACCCTGTCGTTCTCCGACGGCAGCGCGCCGGTCGATTTCCCGATCTACAAGGGCACCGTGGGTCCGGACGTCATCGACATCCGCAAGCTGTACGGCGCTACCGGCAAGTTCACGTATGACCCGGGCTTCATGTCCACGGCGGCGTGCAACTCGTCGATCACCTACATCGACGGCGACAAGGGCGAGCTGCAGTACCGCGGCTACCCGATCGAGCAGCTGGCCGTCAACGCGGACTTCATGGAATCGTGCTACCTGCTGCTGAACGGCGAACTGCCGAACGAAGCGGAGAAGACCAAGTTCGTCGACACCGTGACGAAGCACACGATGGTGCACGAGCAGATGCAGTTCTTCTTCCGCGGTTTCCGTCGCGACGCGCACCCGATGTCGGTGCTGGTCGGTACCGTCGGCGCGCTGGCGTCGTTCTACCACGACTCGCTGGACATCAACGACGCGCAGCAGCGCGAGATCTCGGCCATCCGCCTGATCGCCAAGATGCCGACGCTGGTCGCGATGGCGTACAAGTACTCGATGGGCCAGCCCTTCATGTACCCGAAGAACGACCTGTCGTACAGCGCCAACTTCATGCACATGATGTTCGGTAACCCGTGCGAAGAGTACAAGGTCAACGACGTGCTGGTGCGCGCGCTGGACCGCATCCTGATCCTGCACGCGGACCACGAGCAGAACGCATCCACGTCGACCGTCCGCCTGGCCGGTTCGTCGGGCGCCAACCCGTTCGCCTGTATCGCAGCGGGCATCGCCTGCCTGTGGGGCCCTGCCCACGGCGGCGCGAACGAAGCGGCACTGAACATGCTGAAGGAAATCGGCTCGGTCGAGAACATCCCGGCCTTCATCGAGAAGGTCAAGGACAAGAACTCCGGCGTCAAGCTGATGGGCTTCGGTCACCGCGTGTACAAGAACTTCGACCCGCGTGCGAAGCTGATGCGCGAAACGTGCTACGAAGTGCTGGAAGAGCTGGGCCTGCAGGACGACCCGCTGTTCAAGTTGGCGATGGAACTGGAAAAGATCGCGCTGAACGACGAGTACTTCGTGTCGCGCAAGCTGTACCCGAACGTCGACTTCTACTCCGGCATCGTGCAGTCCGCACTGGGCATTCCAGTGTCGCTGTTCACCGGCATCTTCGCGATGGCCCGCACCATCGGCTGGATCGCCCAGTGGAACGAAATGATCGCCGATCCGGAACAGAAGATCGGCCGCCCGCGCCAGCTGTTCGTCGGCTCGCCGCAGCGCGACGTGCCGCCGCTGAAGGATCGCAAGTAAGCTGTTTGTAGTTCTTCAGGTTTGGCGAAAAGCGGGCTGCGGCCCGCTTTTTTTCGTCCAGGTGTTTGTGCCGGGGAGCCTGATGCGAAAGGCGGTCTGGCAGGATGAGGGCGGCGGTAGCGCGGGCTGCGCCGATGCCTCGT
>DKJA01000217.1:11397-29905 GCA_002454505.1 Oxalobacteraceae bacterium UBA6704 | reverse complement strand
TGTCACCGGTTTTTTTTATTTGGTGAGATACGGGTACGGATTGATCGCCGTGCCCTGCCACCAGTTCTTTTCCGGCCCCAGCTCGAAAATCGCGAAGTGCAGGTGCGGCACGTTCGGGTCTGCGTTGCCGGTCGTGCCGACATGGCCGATCATCTGGCCGCGCTTGATCAGCTGGCCTTCCTTCAGGTCCGGCGCGTAGCTGTCCAGGTGCGCGTAGTAATACGCGTACTTCTCGGACGGGTCGAACTGGTAGACGGTAATGCCGCCCGGCTTGCTGTTGAACAGCTTCACCACCTTGCCATCCGCCACTGCTAGCACCGGCGTGCCTTTTGGCGCGGGAATGTCCAGTGCCTCATGGCGGCGTTCCGTACCGCGTGCCTGGTTGAACGTGTCCGTCAATTCCTTGGCGCTGACGCCGGCCACCGGCACCAGCAGCGGCCCGATGGCCGGTGCGACGGCCAGGTTGTCGATGCTCGTCGCTGCGGGGGAGACGGGGGCGGGCGTCGCCACTTCGGGCAGGTCGGATGCCGGTAACGGGACGCCCGCGACCGGCGCTGGTGGCGGCGCCGGGGCGGGTGTGGCAGCCGGGACAGGCGCGGGCGCCGGGGCCACGGCAACCGGGACGTCCCGTCCCAGCCAGAGTACCGCGCCGATGACGCCCAGCACGGCGCCCAGCAACAGGGTCAGCAGCCATTTCATGTCAGCCTCCGCATTCGATCGTTGGAATTATTTTTGCAGTATCACCTGGAAGCCCGGCTTGACCATGTCCGCCACTTTCATGGCGTCCCAGTTCGTCAGGCGGATGCAGCCGTGCGATTCCGTCTTGCCGATCATCCGCGGCTCGGGCGTGCCGTGGATGCCGTAATGGTCCTTCGACAGGTCGATCCATACGACGCCCACCGGATTGTTCGGACCCGGTGGAATCTTCGCCTTGGATTCGCCCGGCTTGGCGTCCCAGAACAGTTTCGGATTGTAGTTGTAGTCCGGATTGCGGCCGACGCCATTGACCTTCCAGTCGCCGATCGGCAGCGGATCGTGTTCGCTGCCTGTACTGGCGGGGAATTGCGCGATGACCTTGCCGGCATCGTCGAGCAATGTCAGCGTGCGGTCCGATTCGTCCACCACTAGCTTCGCGGCGGGCGGCAGCGCTGCCGTGCCCAGCGTGTCGGGAACGAGGATTTTTTCGCCGGCGCGCGTGAAGTCCTTGCCGGGATTGAGCGCCTTCAGCAGCGCCGGGCTGGCGTGGAAGCGTTCGCCCAGCGCCTCTTCGATGCTGGCGAAGCCCAGCGCAGTCAACTTGGCCTTGCCGGCCATCGAGTCGGGGATTGCCGTGTACGGGCCAGCGACGTCTTCGGCGGTGATGGTGTACGCGCCCAGTATGGGCTTGCGGTCGTCGAGGGCCTGCCAGGTGGCGTCGTCCATCGTGCCGGTGACGGCAATGCCGCGTGCCTTCTGGAAGCCGGCGATCGCCTGCTTCATATTGCTGCCCGCCTCGCCATCGATCTCGCCCGGCGAGAAGTGGGCGCGGTCCAGCAGCACCTGCGCGCGCAAGTCGGGCGAGTCAGCGGTTGGTGGTTGGGCCGGTTGTTTTGGTGCGGGAGCCTGGGCGTGCGCCAGCGGCACGAGCAGGGCGGAGACGGTGAGTGCGAGTAATGTTTTTTTCATGGGGCCAGTGTGCCGCCGCACGGCAGAGCACTCTGTACGGCACCGTACCAACTTGCCTATTGCCTGTAAAACAGGGACAGACCCTGTTTTACAGGCAATTAGCCAATAAAAAAAGCTCTGTCATCCGAGGTTGTTGGAAGCCCCGGAGCTGCCGAGGGCAACACGGGGAATTCCACAATCCCGGATGACACAGCCATATAAAAAAAGCCGCCAGGTTGCCCGGGCGGCTTTTTGTCCAACTAGATTACCGCGCGATTAGCCGCGGTCGCCCCATGGGCGGCGCGGTGCGTCGGAACGCGGTGCGCTGTCGCGACGGAAACCGCCGCCTTCCTTGCGGACCGGCGCGCCTTCGCGGGGTGCGCTGTCGCGGCGGAAGCCGCCTTCAGGACGCGGGCCTTCGCTGCGGTAGTGGCCGCTGTCGCGGGCGAAACCGCTGCCGTCGCGCGGTGCGCCGTCACGCTGGAAGCCCGGCTTGCTGAAGCTGCGCTGGCCTGGTTTCGGGCCGCGGCCTTCGCCTGGTTTCCAGCCCGGACGTGCTGCCGAGCGCGGTGGCGCCGATTTCTTCGGCTCGAAGCCTTCGATCACGTTGACCGGGATCGTCTGCTTCGTGAAGCGCTCGATGCGGCGCACCTGCATGTTTTCCGCGTGGTTCACCAGCGAGATGGCCAAGCCGTTGCGGCCGGCACGGCCGGTGCGGCCGATGCGGTGCACGTAGTCTTCGGCGAACTTCGGCAGGTCGTAGTTGAACACGTGCGTGATCGTCGGCACGTCGATGCCGCGGGCAGCCACGTCGGTGGCGACCAGCACTTTGACGTTACCGCGACGCATGCCGTCCAGCGTGCGGTTGCGGGCGCCCTGGTGCATGTCGCCATGCAGTGCGGCAGCCGAGAAACCGGCGATGTTCAGGCGGTCGGCGATCGTGTCGGCATCGCGCTTGGTGGCGGTGAAGACAACGGCCTGGTCCAGCGTTTCGTCGCGCAGCAGGTGATCCAGCAGGCGGTTCTTGTGCGACAGGTCGTCGACGAAGTGCACGCGCTGCGTGATGTTCTCGTGCTTGTTGGCAGCCTGCATGATCTGGATCGTCAGCGGATCCTTCGTGATGCGGCGCGCCATGTTGCCGACCACGCCATCCAGCGTGGCGGAGAACAGCATCGTCTGGCGGTTGTCCGGCGTGGCGGCAACGATCTTCTCGATGTCGTCGATGAAGCCCATGTCCAGCATGCGGTCCGCTTCGTCCAGCACGAGGATCTGCAGCTCGGAGAAGTCGATCTTGCCCGATTCCATGTGGTCGATCAGGCGGCCCGGCGTCGCCACCAGGATTTCAGGATTGCGCGACAGCAGTTGCATCTGCTTCGGGTAAGGCATGCCGCCCAGGATCGACACGGCCTTGATGCGGCGCAGGTTGACGCTGTACTTGTCGGTGTTCGTGGTGACTTGCAGGGCCAGTTCGCGGGTAGGCGTCAGCACCAGCATTTTCGGCTGGGCGGCCTTGAAACGTGGACGCTCGCCGCGGGCTGCGGCAGCCTGCTTTTCCTGGTTGGGGGTACGGCCGGACTGTGGCGCGTCCGTGTCGGTACCGGCCAGGCGGTGCAGCGATGGCAGCATGAAGGCCGCGGTCTTGCCGGAGCCCGTTTGCGAGGAAACCAGCAGATCCTTGCCAGCGATAGCGGCCGGAATGGCCTGCTCCTGGACGGGCGTCGGCGCGGTGTAGCCGGAATCCGTCAGGGCTTTCAGGATGGATGCGTGGAGACCTAGTGCTTCAAAACTCATGTATATCTTTCGTAAATTGCGCGCCGCTGCTCGATTGCAGAACGCGACATAGCTACGCCAACCAAACGAAATGACTCTAAACTGCAAGAATAGAAATTTCGGCACTAAAGCTTTGCGCCGGGACGGTGTCATTGCTGTCCTGAGGAGAGCGCGACACCAGGGGCGGGGGGCTTTTATAAGCGCTATCCACGATACTGCCGGGATACGCGAAGGCTTGCGAAGCTTGATTAAGGATGTAACTCGCTCAATGCTTCGACTTATCGTCAGGGACTGAAGTCTGGGATGGAGCTGTTACTGGTTTTTATTACTTTTATTGTTGCTGTTGTTCTTTGCTGCGCTGACTGTTGCAACGCACAAACGACATCATACCCGATTTCCGCCGACTCTGCACGGTAATCTGAAGCGTACGAAGCCAGCGCCCCGCCGGGAGCGCTGGCGGGGCATGCAGGCCGCGTTACAGGTAATCGCTGGCGTTCAGGCCCATCACGTGGGAGAAGCCGCCGTCGACATACACGATGTCGCCGGTGATGCCGGAGGCCAGGTCGGACAGCAGGAAGGCCGCCGTGTTGCCCACTTCCTCGATCGTCACGTTGCGGCGCAGCGGCGCATGGCTGGCGGCAAAGCCCAGCAGCTTGCCGAAGTCCTTGATACCGGACGCGGCCAGCGTCTTGATCGGGCCGGCCGAGATGCCGTTCGAGCGGATGCCTTTCTGGCCCAGGTTCTCGGCCAGGTAGCGCACGGAAGCTTCCAGCGATGCTTTCGCCAGGCCCATCGTGTTGTAGTAAGGGATGGCGCGGACGGCACCCAGGTACGACAGCGTCAGCAGCGACGAGCCTTCGCGCAGCATCGGCAGTGCGGCCTTGGCCATCGCCGGGTAGCTGTAGGCGGAGATGTCGTGGGCGACGCGGAAGTTCTCGCGCGTCAGGCCGTCGAGGAATTCGCCGGCAATCGCTTCGCGCGGCGCGAAGCCGATCGCGTGGACCAGGCCGTCCAGGTGCTGCCATTCCTTGCCCAGGTCGGCGAACAGCGCGTCGATCTGCTCATCGCTGCCCACGTCGCAATCGTAGACCAGCTTGCTGCCGAACTCGGCGGCGAAATCGGTGATGCGGCCCTTGAAGCGCTCGCCAACATAGGTGAAGGCCAGCTCGGCGCCTTCGCGGTGGCATGCCTGTGCGATGCCATAGGCGATCGAACGATTCGACAGCAGACCGGTGATGAGGATTTTTTTGCCTTGCAAGAAAGCCATGATTACTCCAATTGCCTACGGCGCGCTTCCGGCGCCAGTACGGGTTGTTGTTCTGATAGGGACGCAAGACCGAGATTGTATGGCCTGAGGCGCGTGGCTGCAAGCATGGCAACGCCGTGCGGCGCTGCCGTTGCCGCTTGCTGCCCAGCTCGTGTCCACCCTGGTGTCAGACACCGTAAGTGGACACGGTCTCGGCAGTGTGATTGATGAGTCCGTGTCCATGTCGGTGTCAGACACCAGGGTGGACCAAAGTGGACACGGGCTCGGCCGAAGGTGAGCCAAAAAAGACCGAGGCTGCGCACCTGCCGGTAGCGCAGCCTCTGGTGTTGTGTGGATGTCAGTTGGCGCGGCGCTTCTTGCCGGCGTCGGCGCGCGAGACGCGTGCTTTCACCAGTGCGATCGGCGCCTTGCTCTTGCCGGTGGCTTTCGCCTGGCGGTATTTGCTGCGCTTCGTGACCACCGGTTCGTCGGTGACGGTAACGCTGGCGTTGTCGGCGATTTCCATCGGGATGTCCAGGTTGGCGCTGGTGGAAATCTTCGGCACCAGGATCGTCGAGCCGGCCTTCAGCGCGCCGCGCGACGGCAGGTTGTTGGCCTGGCGGATGACTTCCGGCGTGGTGCGGAATTTCGATGCCAGCGACGCGATGCTCTCGCGGGCGCTGCTGACGCGGTGCGTCGTCCACGTCGACAGCGCGCGGCCCCACTGGGCCAGGTTCAGGTGGAATTTCTCCGCGTTTTCCGTCGGCAGCAGGATCTGCGTCTGCTCGCCGCCGGTGATCACGGGGCGCTTGAACTGCGGGTTCAGCGCCTTGAATTCGTCGATCGACAGCTCGGCCAGCTGGGCGGCCACGGCCAGGTCGATGTCGCTCGTCTTGTCGACGGCAGTGAAGTAGGGCTCGTTCTGGATGATCGGCAGCGACAGGCCGAAGCGGGCCGGGTTCGCCACGATGTTCTTCACGGCCTGCAGCTTCGGCACGTAGTTGCGCGTCTCGGCCGGCATCAGGTCGGCCAGGCCTTCGAAGTCGGTCGGCTTGCCGGCGGCGCGGTTCTTCGCGATCGCCTTCTGCACCGAGCCTTCGCCCCAGTTGTAGGCGGCCAGCGCCAGCTGCCAGTCGCCGAACATGTCGTACAGGCGCTGCAGGTAGGTCAGCGCGGCATCGGTCGAGGCCAGCACGGAGCGGCGGTCGTCCTTGAAGGCATTCTGTTGCAGGTTGAAGTCGCGGCCCGTGCCGGGCATGAACTGCCACATGCCGCCGGCGTTGGCGCTGGACACGGCCACCGGATTGAACGCGGATTCGATGAACGGCAGCAGGGCCAGTTCCGTCGGCATATTGCGCTTTTCCAGTTCCTGCACGACGTGGAACAGGTACAGCGATGCGCGCGCCGACGTGCGGGCCATGTGGTCGGGCCGCTCGGCATACCAGTTGGCATGCTTGGCAACCAGCGAATTGTTCAGGTCGGGGATGGCGTAGCCGGAACGGATGCGGTTCCAGACATCCGTTTCGCGGAACGCGTCTTCGGACGATTTGACAACGGGGCGGGAGGTGACGGCGAGAACTGGTGCGGGAGCCTTGACGGCGGAGGACAGCGGAATCAGTGGCAGTGTGGCATGTTCCGGCGCTGCGGCGGATTCGACCGCCTGGCTGATCGCCGGTGCCGTGGCAGCGAGTGCCAGCAGCAGAGTTGTGTACTTAATTCGCATAGCTTCCCATTGTGTTCGTCGAAGAGGCAGCAGGCTTGCGCCCGCGGACGGAACCAACCACTATCAAAGGCCGAGTGTAAAGATGTTGCCCGGGCGCCGTCAAGAATTATGTCGGCACGGTTACAAAAAACTTGAGCTATGGAATCAAGAAGATAATGGCGGATTAGACAGCGATTGCAGGCCGATAGCGACAAATGACCCGGCGACAGATGGCGCGGCCGGTGGCGAGTGCGTACAATGGCGGATCGCGCAGTCAGAATCAAGGAAGTTTCGAACATGAGTACCCCCGCCGTCGACCACCAGGCCGTCACCGCCGCCACCGAACAATGGCTGGAAAAGGCCGTCATCGGCCTGAACCTGTGCCCGTTCGCCAAGGCCGTCCACGTCAAGAAGCAGATCCGCTACGTCGTCACCGAGGCGGACACGCCGGAAGAACTGCTGGAGCTGCTGATGAACGAGCTGCAGCTGCTGTCCGACACGGATCCGGACAAGGTCGACACCACGCTGATCATCCACCCGAACCTGCTGAACGATTTCGAGGACTACAACGAGTTCCTCGACGTGGCCGATGCGGCGCTTGAAGACATGGGCCTCGTCGGCGAGCTGCAAGTGGCCAGCTTCCACCCGCACTACCAGTTCGCCGATACGGACAAGAACGATATCGGCAACTACACGAACCGCTCGCCGTTCCCCACGCTGCACCTGCTGCGCGAGGACAGCGTGGAGCGCGCCGTCGAAGCCTTCCCGGAAGCGGAAGAGATCTTCGAGAAGAATATCGACACGCTGGAAAAGCTGGGCCACGACGGCTGGAACAAGCTGTTCCCGAAAGGCTGACATGGCCGACGACGATCTGCCGGAACGCCCGGATACGCCGTGCGTGGCAGTCTGTTCGACCACGTTCGACGATGTGTGCCGCGGCTGCGGACGCACCTATATCGAGGTGGCGCACTGGGTGTCGATGACGGCCGAGGAAAAGGAAGTGGTGTGGCAGCGCATTCTCGCCGAGGGCTATCCGCGGCGGAACGGCTAGGGGACTGTCCCCGGCTTGTTGGGGACTGTCCCCGGGGCTGCTTTTCCAACGGATCAAAAAGCAACCCGGGGGCAGCCGTACCGCCCCGGTCGGTCAGTCAGGCATCACGCCAATAAAATCCTTCTTGCCGATGTCGAGCCCGTTATGGCGCAGGATGTCATAAGCCGTGGTGGCATGGAAGAAGAAGTGCGGCAGCGCGTAGTGCAGCAGGTAGTTCTGGCCGATGAAGTGGCGGGTTTTCTCGCCGCTGCCCGTCGTGATGGCGCGGCTGGCGCTGTCCTCGATGTCTTCCTGCGGAATGCTGTCGATGAACGCCAGCGTTTTCCTGATGCGCAGCTTCAAGTCCGCAAAGCTCTTTTCCGTGTCCTCGTACGACGGCACGTCGCGGCCGGCCAGCCGGGCGCCGGCGCCCTTGGCGAAATCGGCGGCGATCTGGATCTGGCGCGCGAACGGCAGCATGTCCGGGAACAGGCGGTATTGCAGCAGCGCGTTCGGATCGATCTTTTTCGCTTCGACGTGCTGTTCGGCCTTGTCGAGAATCTCGAGCAGGCTGTTCAGGATCTGGCGAAACACGGGAATCGATGCGGAATACATGGAAAACGACATGGGGTGGCTCCTCTAAAGAGCGGCGATCATACCACCGGCCGCTCCTTGGCCGCTCCTTGGCCGCTCATTGGCATATGCCCTGCCGGTCGCCGTTGCCGTGCCGCCGCGCCCGGCAGCATGCACCCGTGACTGCACGGGGTTTTTACGTGCATAATTGCACCACGATAACGAGACATTCCCCGATGCCCCTGATGCCACAGGCTGCCTTACTGCATGACTAATTCCCTGCTCCGCAGCCTGCGTTCCCGCGCCGGAGCGCTGTACAGCCAGTCCATCTACGGTTCCCTGCTGCTGGTCGTCCTCGGCGGACTGGTCGTGCCTGCCCTCGTCGGCAGCTACCTGCTGGTGGGCGTGCGCGAACAGCAGGCGGCCCGTACGGCGCTGGATGACGCGCTGCAGCGCAATGCCGACATCCTCGCGCTGGGCATGCAGGAATCGCTGTGGAACATGAACGCCGATGCGGCCCACTCGCTGGCCGAATCGGTGATGCGCGACAGCGCCGTCGTGCAGGTGCAGGTGACGGGGCAGGCCGACACGCAGTTCATCCGCCTCGAAGCGGACGCGCGGCCGCTGGGCAACGTGGTGCGCGCCGAGCGCGACGTGATCGTGCGGGGCGAACGCATCGGCCACGTCAGCGTGGCGATGGACGATGCGCGCAGCCGCCAGGAGCTGCTCGAGAAACGCCGCGCCTATGTATTCGTGCTGGGCGGGCAGCTGCTGGTGTCGCTGCTGCTGATCATCCTGTTCCTGAACCGGCGCGTGATCGTGCCGCTGCGCCGCCTGATGGGCTTTTCCGACCGGCTGTCGCGGGGCGACTTCGACACCCGCCTGGAACTGCGCGGCGACGATGAACTGGGCCGCCTGGGCCGCCAGCTGGAGCAGACCCGCGTGGCCATCCGCAGCCTGTTCGACGACGTGCGCCAGCGCGAGGAACGCTTCCGCACCATCGTCACGCAGGTGCCCGGCGCCGTGTTCCGCTACCGCCCGGACGGCCCGATCGAATTCGTCAGCGACGCCATCGAGGACATCTCCGGCTACACGGCGGCCCAGCTGATGCGCGCCACCACGCACTCGTGGGTCAACCTGATCACGCCGGAAGACCGCCGCGCGCAGCGCCGCATCGTCAAGCAGGCCATCGCCGAAAGGCACCAGTACGAAACGGAATACCGCATCATCGACGCCACCGGCACCGAGCGCTGGGTGCTCGAGACGGGGCAGCCGCAGTTCCCCGACGACGGCGCGGCACCGTGGGTGGACGGCATCCTGTCCGACATCAGCGACCGCAAGGACAACGAGATGCGCATCGAGGCGCTGCTGGCCGAGCAGAGCGCGATCCTCGACAACGTGATGTTCGGCGTGATGTTCGTGCGGCACCGGACGATCCTGTCCGTGAACCCCCGCTGCGAACAGCTGTTCGGCTACACGGCGGCCGAGATGGTGGGCAAGTCGACGTCGATCGTGTTCCCCACCTCGTTTGATTTCGAGGCGGCCGGCGCGCGCCAGTACGGGGTGCTCAGCCAGGGCGAGGATTTCAGCGAGGAGCGCCAGTACCGCCGCCGCGACGGCTCCACGTTCTGGTGCATGGTCAGCGGCTGCGCGATCGACCGCAACCGGCCGAACGAAGGCAGCATCTGGGTGTATGCCGACATCACCGCGCGCAAGGAGGCCGAGGACCAGCTCGAGCACCTGGCGCACCACGACCCGCTGACGGCGCTGCCGAACCGGCTGCTGTTCAACGACCGCCTGCAGCACGCGCTGGACCGGGCCGGCCGCTCGCACGAGCAGCTGGCGCTGCTGTTCATCGACCTGGACCGCTTCAAGAACGTCAACGACACGCTGGGCCACCACATCGGCGACGAACTGCTCAAGCAGGTGGCGCAGATGCTGTCGGACCGGCTGCGCGAAGGCGACACGCTGGCCCGGCTGGGCGGCGACGAATTCGTCGTGCTGCTGGAAGACGTCGCCGGCCAGCATGCCGCCACGCTGGTGGCCGAGAAGCTGGTGGCGCTGTTCGAGCAGCCTTTCCTCGTCGCCGGCCACGAGCTGTTCGTCACCTGCAGCATCGGCGTCAGCGTCTATCCGCAGGATGCGGCGGACCTGAACATGCTGATCCGGAATGCCGACGTGGCGATGTACCAGGCCAAGGCGCGCGGCCGCAACGGCTACCAGTTCTATGCGCCGTCGATGGCGGGAGAGGGGGTCGAGCGGCTGCGGCTGGAGACCTACCTGCGCCGCTCGATCGAGAAGGACGAGATCTTCCTGAACTACCAGCCGCAGGTGGAGATCGACACGGGCCGGCTGATCGGCGTCGAAGCGCTGGTGCGCTGGAACCATCCGGACCTGGGCCTGGTGCCGCCGGCCCGCTTCATCCCGCTGGCCGAGGACACCGGCTACATCAGCCAGCTGGGCGAATGGGTGCTGCACGAGGCGTGCCGGCAGATGGTGCGCTGGCAGCAGGCCGGCCTGCACGTGCCGAAGATCGCCGTCAACCTGTCGGTGCGCCAGTTCGAGCGCGGCACCATCGTCGGCATGGTCGCCGACATCCTGCGCGAGACGGGGCTCGAGCCGCACCGGCTGCAGCTGGAGGTGACGGAATCGGTGATCATGAACACGGGCGATGCGCTGGCCTTCATCAACGGCCTGCATGCGATCGGCGTCAGCCTCGCCATCGACGATTTCGGCACGGGTTATTCGTCGCTGGCCTACCTGAAGCAGATGCCGGTGCAGACGCTGAAGATCGACCGCTCGTTCATCAAGGACATCCACACGGATGTCAACGACGAAGCGATCGCCATCGCCATCATCCAGCTGGGTAAAAGCATGAACCTGTCCGTCATCGCGGAAGGCGTCGAGACGGCCGAGCAGGCCGCCTTCCTGCTGCGCCACGGCTGCAACCAGGCGCAGGGCTACTTCTACAGCCGGCCGGTGATGCCGGACGACCTGCAGCGGCGCTGGCTGCCGTGAAGCGGCCACGCCTGACGCGCCGGCGCTTCCTGCTCAGCGGCGCCGCCGCCGCCGGCATGCTGATCGTCGGCTGGGGCGCCTTGCCGCCGCGCCAGCGCCTGCGGGGCAGCGCGCCGCTGCCGGTCCGGGACGGCGCCGTGGCGCTGAACGGCTGGGTGGCCATCGCGCCGGACAACACGGTATCCATTGTCGTGGCGCGAGCCGAGATGGGGCAGGGCGTGCATACGGCGCTGCCGATGCTGGTGGCCGAGGAACTCGACGTACCGCTGGACAGCGTGCGCGTGGTGCCCGCGCCGCCCGGCCGCATCTACGCCAACGCGGCGGCGATCCGCGACAGCCTGCCGTTCCATCCGGACGATCACGGCAATGTCCGTGCGCTGGCCGAATGGCTGCTGACCAAGGCGGGCCATGAACTCGGCATCGTCGTCACCGGTGCCTCGACGAGCGTGCGCGACGCGTGGCAGCCGATGCGCGAGGCCGGCGCCGTGGCGCGCGGGCAGCTGGTCGCCGCGGCCAGTCGCGCATGGCGCGTGCCGCAGCAGCAGATCCGCACCGAGGACGGCCACCTGGTGCACGACATCAGCGGCCGCCGTGCCACCTATGGCAGCTTCGCGCGCGCCGCCGCGCAGGAAGAACCTTTCGAGCCAACGCTGAAGGAACCTCACGCCTTCAAATTGATCGGGCAAAGCGTGCCGCGCCGCGACAGCCGCATCAAGAGCGACGGCACGGCGCGCTTCGGCATCGATGCGCGGCCGCCCGGGATGCTGTATGCGGCGCTGCGCATGTGCCCCCATTTCGGCGGCCGCATCGCCGGCATCAATCCGGCCGACGTGCTGGAACTGCCCGGGGTGTTGAGCGTCATCGATTTCACCGGCGCGCTGCACGAACGGGCCGGCGCACAGGCCGGCGTGGCCGTCGTCGCGCACACGTTCTGGCAGGCGCGCCAGGCCGCGGCTGCGCTGGCGATCCGCTGGGACGCCGGGCCGCATGCCGCGCTGACGAGCGACGCGATCCGCCGCGACATGGCCGCCGCGCTGGATGGCGAAGCCGGCACCGTCTATCGCAGCGTGGGCGACGTGGACGAAGCGGCCGAAGCCGCCCGGCCGCTGCACGCCGAGTACAGCGTGCCGTTCCTGGCCCATGCGACGATGGAGCCCGTCAACTGCACGGCGCAGGTGGCCGACGGCAAGGTGCGGCTGTGGCTGTCCACGCAGGCGCCCGGCATGGCGGTGGCGGTGGCGGCCGATATCGGCGGGGTTGCGGTGCAGGACGTCGAGCTGCACGAGCACCTGCTGGGCGGCGGCTTCGGCCGGCGGCTGGAAGCGGACATGGTGGCGCAGGCGGTGGCCATCGCCCGCGAATGCCGCGGCCATCCCGTGCAGGTGATCTGGACGCGCGAGGAAGACATCGCCCACGATGTGTACCGCCCGGCGGCGCTGGCCCGCTATGCCGCCACGCTGGATGCGGCCGGCAATCTGCTGAGCTGGCGCGCAAAGTCGGCCAGCGGCTCGCTGGCCGCCGACTTCATGGCGCGCAATTTCGGCCTGCCGATGGCGGGCCCGGACCGTTACGCGATCGAAGGTGCGTACGACCTGCCTTATGAAATCCCGCACCAGCACGTGGCACACGTGACGGTACCGAGCGCCGTGCCGCTGGGCGCATGGCGCTCCGTCGGTCATTCGCACCACGCGTTCTTCAAGGAGAGCTTCGTCGACGAGATGGCGCATGCGGCGGGCAAGGACCCGGTGGACCTGCGCCGCGCGATGTTGCTGGCGCATCCGCGCCACCTGGCCGTGCTGGATGCGGCGGTGGCCAAGGCGGGCCAGCCGCCTCGTGGACGCGCACACGGCGTGGCGCTGCACGAGAGCTTCGGCAGCATCGTGGCGCAGGTGGCCGAGGTGTCCGTGCGGGACGGCACGATCCGCGTGCATCGGGTGGTGTGCGTGATCGACTGCGGCCTGGCCGTCAATCCCAACCTGGTGGCGCAGCAGATGGAGTCGGCCGTGATCTTCGGCCTGTCGGCCGCGCTGGCCGGCGAGATCACCATCCGCGACGGCAAGGTCGAGCAGTCGAACTTCGGCGATTACCCCGTGCTGCGCATGAGCGAGGCGCCGCGGGTGGAGACGACGATCATGCTATCCGCCGAACTGCCGCAGGGCGTCGGCGAGCCCGGCGTGCCGCCGGTGGCGCCGGCCGTGGCCAATGCGGTCTTCAAATTGACGGGGCAGCGGTTGCGGAGTTTGCCGTTGAAGCTGGCGTAGGCGGGGGACTGTCCCCGGCTTCTTGGGGACTGTCCCCTCGGTTGCTTTTTCTGCGCACTGTCGAGTCAAAGGCAACAGAGGGGACAGCCGGATCGCCGTACCGCCCTTGCAGGGACAGTCCCCGCTACGGTGCGCAGCGCGGGCACCGCCCCTTGATCAGCAATTCCACTTCCTCGGCCGCATATCCGGCCGGCAGCTTCAGCTTGCGCGGCAGCGGCACGTCGGTGATGCACGTGACGGCGTCGCAAACGGTGCAGTGGAAATGCGCGTGGGCGTGGCCTTCGCGCTGCGGGTCGGCGGAGAAGTGCCACACCTGGTCGGCGCCGGCGATGCGGTGGGCCAGGCCCTGTTCCGTCAGCCATTCCAGCACGCGGTACAGCGTGACGGCATCGAAGCCTTCGCCGGGCAGGCGTTGCAGGATGTCGTGGTGCGTCAGCGGTTCGGACTGGTCGAGCAGGCAGGCCAGCACCAGCGTGCGCGGCTGCGTCAGCCGGGCGCCGGTGTCGCGGATCAGGGCCGCGGCCTGTGATGCCGATGGGGAGATTGAGGAGTCGATTGCCATGCGGGACCGGTGACTGCAGCGTGGGAGATTCGGGCGGCGCCATTATACGTCAGGCTGCAGTCCGAAAATGCAGAACGGCCCGGCGCTTGCGCGACCGGGCCGTGGGACCGTTCAACCTTTCAGCTCAGGCTAGATCCACTTGAAGTAAGCCATGATGCCGATGTAGTTGACGCTCTGGTTCGGATAGACGTTGGCGCTGGTGCCATCGCCGTACATGCTTTCGCCGGACCAGGTCCAGTCGCTGGAGCGCCACTTGTCGTACACGTACTGCACCTTGATGCCCATCGTGCGGCTGTAGGCATAGTCGCCGGTCAGCTTCAGGCTGGCATGCCGGGTCTTCACGGTCGGTACGGACACCACGCCGTTGCCCTGCATCGCGTACTCGTTGTGGTCGAGCGACAGCTGGTACTCCGCGCCCAGCCGCAGCTTGCCCGTCGCCTTGAAGTCGGCACCCAGGCCGGCCGCCTTGCCGACATTGCCGAGGTTGGCCGACCACGGCATTTCCGCGATGTTGTTACGGTATGCCATGTTCGTGCTCTGGCGCTTGTGCGTGTCGTCGCGCGACACCCAGGCCGTCAGGTTGCTGTCCTCCGACAGCGCATAGTTGGCATCGGCCGACAGCAGCGTTGCGCGGCCCCGGTCGTTGCCCACCGGGGAGCCGTTATACGGGTCGTAGCGGTCCCAGGCCGACTGCGCCACGAATTGCAGGGACAGCTGCTCCACCGGCGTCCAGTCGACGTTGGCCTTGACCTTGTCGCGCTTGCGGTCGGCCCAGTGGATCGGATTGATGAAGCGCGGCGTCAGCGTGGCCGCTGCGCCGTTGTAGAAGTCGCTGAAGCCTTTCGCGTACGTGGTGGTCGGGTCGTACGCGCTGCCCGACCGGTCGCTGTGGACGACGCTGACGCTGCCGTTCAGGTTGTCCGCCAGCGCGCGGCGCAGGCCCAGCCGGGCCGACCATTCGTCGGTGCTGCGGCGCCAGTCGAGCGAGCGGACGAACGGCACGGCGCGGGTGGTCTTCGTCCAGTCGAGGCCGCCGATCACGCTGAACAGCTGCGGCAGCCGGTACGTGCCGTCCAGCTTGGCCGTGATGTGCTTGCGCGACGTGTCGTAGTTGTAACCGCTGCCCGTATAGCTGGGCGCCGTGTTGTAGTAGCGGAGCAGTGGCGTCTTGTCGTCCCGGTCTTCGTAACGGACGTTCGCGTTCAGCGACAGCCGCGCGGTCGGATGGCTGGCCAGGCCCATCGTCACGGCGGTGGTATCGACCCGGCCATCGAGCGAGGTGGCGGGCAGGCCGGTCCGGAGCACCGAGTAAAAATCGTTGTCCTGCGTGCCCCGCGTATAGGCGACCTTGAACAGGCCGCGCGTCGTCGGCGTGAACTTGTAATTGCCCGACACGAAAACGCTGTGCGCCTGGTTGTCCTGGCCCAGCGACATGTTCGGGTCGATCGAGGCCGAATAGGCCCCCACCGCGCCGTTGACGGTGTAGTGGTTGTTGTCGGTCGTGAAGAAGGCACCGAAATACCCGGCCGACAGCAGCAGGCTCTCGCCCGTGTAGTTGATGGTGGCGTCGATCTCCCGGGTTTTCTGGTGGATCGGCTCGGCCAGGAACGACAGGTGCGAGCCCACGTCGTAGAAGCCCGAGTTGCGGCTGCCGTCCCTGTCCTCGTTACGCAGGCGCACCTGCACGCTGAAGCGCTTGTCGATGATCTTGTCGAAGCCCAGTCTGGTGTTCTTGCGCGTGATCTGCGACTCGTACTCGGTGGTCGGGCTGCCCGCCGGAGCGACGGTCTGGGTGTAGTTGCCCGCGCCGATCAGCGCCGTGGTGAAGCTCAAGGGGTCGTAGTGCGTCAGCTCGCCGTATTCGAGGAAGACGCCCAGGTTGCCCTGCTTCTCGTAGTCGATGCGCAGGTCGCGGTTGTCCAGGCCGAGATTGCGGGCCTTGATGCGCCACCAGGTGCCGGTGGCATCGTCGCGCAGGTTGATGTCGGCGTCGCCGATGAAATCGGTGCCCCGGGTGGTTTCGCCGGTGTACTCGCCGAAGCGGCGGCCGCCGTCGCCCATATGGGAGGCGCCCACCGTCACGACGCTTTCAGGACGGATCAGTTTGGCGACTTCGTCGTCGGTTTCCTGGGCATGCAGCGGGCCGAAGGCCAGCAGCAGGCCGGCGGCAATCGCGGTGAGGGAAAACTTGCGTTGATATCTGGTTTTCATGATGTGCTGTCCTTCAGTGCGTCAACGAGCGAACCATGCTGCTGTTCGCGGGGCTGTTGCCACCATGGATGGCCGTGTGGCAGTTCACGCAGGACCGGCCGCTGGTCGCTTCCCGCTGGATCAGCGGCGCCTTGCCGTCGACGGATGGGGCGAGACCCTGGTGCGAACCCGGCTCATGGCATTCCTGGCACAGGAACGGCATGCGCTGCTTGAGCATCTTCGGCGTCGTCGTGCCGTGCGGGTTGTGGCAGATGCCGCAGTCCTCGGTGACCGGCTGGTGGCTCCACAGGAACGGGCCGCGCTTGTCGGCGTGGCAGGCGTAGCAGGTGTCGACGACGGTGTCGCGCACCATCAGTTTCGGACCGGCCGAACCGTGCGGGTTGTGGCAGTCGGAGCAGGTGACCTTGCCTTCCTTGACGGGGTGGCGCGACGGCCGGTTGATTTCCGCCCGTTTCTCCTTGTGGCAGGTGAAGCAGGTTTCCTGCTGGGTGAGCTTGTCGCGCACCTTGTCGTGCGCGTTGTGGACCACGTGGCAGGACGTGCAGGCCACGGCCTGCTGTTCGTGGATGCTGCCGGCCCAGAACATGCGGCTGGTGCCGCTATGGCAGGTCAGGCAGGCGGCATTGCGTTCGGCGACCGGGGTTTTCGAGCGCTTGGTGAACGTGCGGTCGGGCGCCGGGCGCACCTGCGTCTTGCTGTCGGCGTGCGCATCGCTGGCGCCGTGGCAGCTGGTGCAGGTCGGCGTGCGGCCGTCGGCCCTGGTGCCGTGCTTGGTTTTGCCGATGGACAGCAGTTTCGGGCTGTCGCTTTCGTCGTGGCAGGCCGTGCACTTGGCATCGCCCTTCAACACCAGGTCGTTGGCGGAGCTCAGTGCGGGGTTGTCGGCTGCGTAGGCTGGCGTGGCGAGGAATGCCAGGATGAGGAGGGCTTGCTGCAGTAATTTCATTTTTATTCCTTCTGTTTTCACGTCGACCCGGCGGCGGCCCAGCGGGCCCTGGTCGATGACGTCCGTTTTTGCAAGGAGCGTGCCATTGGGAAATGAAAACAGCGTCCCGACCAACGAGGGCAGGCGGGGACAGGAGGAACGGCAAATGAAGGGGCTGCGAACGGAGCAAATGCAGTTGCTCCGGCAGCGGCGTTTTTACTGAAAATGAGAAAAAGACCGGGCGGCCAGTCTCATTGAAGAGAATTCAATTCCCTCCAAAGCAGTCTAAAGACGAGGCATCGGGGCGGAGCGCTAGTGCGTTCTGGATTTTTGGCCGCTTTTATTGGACCGGCATCGCGATGCGAGACGATTTTTGCGCCCGGATTGGACTCGGGCGCGCCGAATCCGGCCCGAAACAGATTGGAATCGACTGGAATAGTGTGATCTGGACCGGGGGCGATTTTCGCGACCCACACGATCCATTCTCGCCATCGTTCGCTGTGGGAGCGGGCGGGCCGTTGGCCGTGAGGCCACGCATGTCAGGAAGGTTGCTGTGAGCGGCGAGGGGTAAAACGGAAAAATCAGGCGGCGTGCATCAGCTGGCGCAGATTGCACTCGCGCTGCCAGATGCGGCGCTCTTCGGTGCTGCCGGCCAGGCGGGCGAGTTCCGCCTCTTCCTCGCGGGCGATCGTCTCGATCAGGCGGTTGGCCACGTTCGGGTCGGGCAGCATCGTGCCGAAGAAGGCCACCGTGTCGTGCCGCTGGATCAGCAGGGTGGGGAAGTTCTCGACATCCAGGTCGCCGACGATGTCGGCATGGTCCTCGATATCCACCCACAGGAAGTATTTTTCCGGGTGTTTTAGCGCCAGTTCCTCGAACGCGTTGCGGTAGCCGGAGCAGGTGCCGCACCACGCCGCGCACAGGCAGGCGACGATCAGGTGGTCCTGGGCCAGCGCGGCCGCCACTTCGGCGCGGTTGTCGGCGTGTAGGGTTGTGCTGTGCATCGCGATATTGTACATCTCCTCGCCGGGCGGCATGCCTGAAAGGCCGGGCCGCGGCCTTGGGCCGGCAGCCCCGCGCAAGGTAAAATACGCCCCATGTCTACCATTCTTGCCATTGAAACGTCTTCCGAACTGGCTTCCTGCGCCCTGCTGCGCGGCGGCCGGGTGATTTCCCGCGTCTCCAGCGGGGTGCGCACGCACTCGGCGTCGCTGCTGCCGATGGTGCAGGAATTGCTGGCCGAAGCCGGCATCGGGCTGGCGGCGTGCGATGCCGTCGCGTACGGTGCCGGCCCCGGCTCGTTCACGGGCGTGCGCACGGCATGCGGCATCGCGCAGGGCCTCGGCTTCGGCGCGAACCTGCCGCTGGTGGGCGTGGTGACGCTGGAAGCAATGGCGCTGGCCGCGCACGAAAAGCATGGCGTGCAGGACGTGCTGGCCGTGCTGGACGCGCGGATGAACGAGGTGTACTGGGCGCAGTACCGTGTCGACGGCGGCCAGCCGGCGATCGTGCTGCCGCCGGCCTTGTCGGCACCGGCGGACGTCGTGCCGCAGGGCGCGCCATTCG
>DKJA01000217.1:0-11271 GCA_002454505.1 Oxalobacteraceae bacterium UBA6704 | reverse complement strand
GCTGCCGGCCTGGCCGCCGGCCGTGGCGTGACGGCTGCCGATGCCCAACCGCTGTACCTGCGCAACAAGGTGGCCTACACGAAGGCCGAGCGGGCGGAAATCAACGCGGCGGGAGCGCAGGCATGAGCCGTGACGGCGCCCCGCTGTGGGACCTGGCCCGCCTGATCTACGAGCCGATGCAGCCGGCCGACCTGGATGAAGTGGTGGCCATCGAGCAGCGCGTCTATCCGCATCCGTGGAGCCGGGTCAACTTCGCCGACTCGCTGGACGCCGGCTATCATGCCTGGGTGCTGCGCGACCAGCGCCGCGAGCTGCTCGGCTACTTTCTCGTGATGGCGGTCGTCGACGAGGCGCACCTGCTGAACGTGGCGGTGGCCGCGGACTGGCAGGGCAAGGGCCTCGGCCACTTCCTGCTGAACCAGTCCGTCGCCTGCGCGCGCGGGCTCGGCATGGAATCGATGCTGCTGGAAGTGCGCCCGTCGAACCTGCGCGCACTGGACATCTACCGCCGCTACGGCTTCACCGAAATCGGCCGCCGCAAGGGTTACTACCCGGCCGCCAACCAGACCCGCGAGGACGCCATCGTGATGCGGATCGCCTTATGACCATGCCGCAACGCAGCGCCGTGTTCCTCGAAGAGATGGGCATCGGCCCGCAATGGCTGCGGCGCGACCGCGTGCGCGCGGCGCCGGAGATGGTCGAGGAATCCATCGCCGAAGAAGCCATCGACGAGGTGAGCGAGCCCGTGGTCGCGGAAGCGGTGCCGACTCCGCCGCCAGCGGTTCCTGTGCCGGCACCGGCACCTGCGGCCGGCAACCCGGACACAGCCTGGTTCGACGAAGCCCCCGCGCCGCCGCCCACGGCACCGGTGCACAAGAAGCCGGCCGCGCCCCGTGCGCCGGTCGCGGCCGAACCGGCATCGGGAGAGGACACGGCATGGTTCGACGCCGTGCCGGCCGCACCGGTCAAACGGTCGGCCGTGCGCACCGCCGCCACCGACGAGGAAATCGCCGTCATGGAATGGCCGGAGCTGCAGGCCGCCGTCACGCGCTGCACCCGTTGCCGGCTGTGCGAAACGCGCCGCGCCGCCGTGCCGGGCCGCGGCGACGAACAGGCCCGCTGGCTCGTGCTCGGCCTGGCGCCCACCGTACAGGACGAAGAGGCGGAGCAGCCGCTGTCCGGCGCCCCAGGGCAACTGCTGGACAATATGCTGCGCGCCGTGGACCTGTCCACGCAGCAGGGCGCCTACGTGACGACGCTGGTCAAATGCCGCCCCAAAGCGCCGGATGGTACCGACCGGCTGCCGACGGCCGACGAACTGGCCGCCTGCCGGCCCTACCTGCAGCGCGAGCTGGCGTTGACCGGCGCGGGGCTGGCGCTCACGCTGGGCGGCGTTGCGGCAAAGGGCCTGCTCGGCATGGCCGCGCGCGGCAAGGTGCTGCGCCACGGCGAACTGGCCGTCGTCGCCACCTTCCACCCGGCGGATCTCCTGAACAAGCCGGCGGACAAGGCGCACGCCTGGGCCGACCTGTGCCTGGCCCGCTCCGCCCATGCCGGCCGGCGCTGACGCGGCACCCGTCCCGACATACCAGGCGCGCTTCGAGCGCCGCTGGGGCCACCTGGTGCGTCCGCCCGTGCGGGCGCTGGCGTGGCTGCTCGATTCGCCGGACCTGCTCGATGCCGCCGCGCCTTGGTGGACCGGCCGCATCGCCACGCTGGGCCCCGTCAGCTCGGCCACGGCCAGCTGGCTGGCGGCGCTCGACGCCGATCCCGCACCACTCGACGCCGCCCTCGGCGCCAAGGTCTATTCGCGGCTCGGGCTGTACGCGGAAAAGCTGATGGCGTTTTACTTTGCCCAGCATGGCCAGCTGGCCGCGCACGGACTGCAGGTGCGCGTCGCGCACAAGGGCGGCAAGGAAACCGTGGGCGAATTCGACTTCCTGCTGGAAGAGCCGGACGGCCTGCGCCACATCGAGTTCGCCACCAAGTTCTACCTGCTCGACAGCCAGCTCGACACCACCGACTTCGACCTGCTGGTCGGCCCCAACCTGGGCGACACGCTGGGCCGCAAGATGCGCAAGATCTTCGAGCAGCAGCTGGCGCTGGCCGACCATCCGGCCGCGCAGGCCGTGCTGCCGCAGCCGGTAACGTCGGCACAGGCGCTCGTCAAGGGCTGGCTGTACTACCCGCCGGGCCGCGATCCCGTTGTGCCCGGCCTGACGCCGGACCATTGCCGCGGCAGGTGGCACACGCTGGCCGGCATTGCCGAAGGCGTTGCCTGTCCGGGCGAACGTTTCGTCGTGATGCCGCGGCTGCAGTGGCTCGCGCCACTGAAAGTGCCGGCCGCCCGCGGCGCCGACGATGCGCTGCCGCCGACGCCGCCCGCACTGTCGCGTGCAGAACTGGCGGCGCTGCTGGCGCAGAAATTCGGGGTGGATCCGTCGCCGGTGATGGTGGCGACGGTGCGGGAAGAGGGCGAGTGGCTGCTGGAGGAAGCGCGCGCATTCATCGTGCGCGACGACTGGCCGGTGCGGGCCGCGGCGCGGCGCGCTGGCGGCGGCACATAGCTGCACGGCGCTGCCAAGTTATGACATCATCATGAAATCACATCTGGAATCGGCGGCGGCACGTGGGTTGCCCTGATTTAAAAAATGGATCGGAAACCGTATGAAAATTAACTCCATCGTCCTGGAGAACTACCGGGGCTTCCAGGCTTTGACGGTCGAGTTCGATCCTATGTTCAACGCGATAGTGGGTGTGAACGGGAGCGGCAAGACATCGCTGCTGAAGGCTGTGTGCGATGCGTTCGGCGACTATACCCATGGTTTATCGCACATGCCGCGTCACCATTTTCCGTTGGGGGACGCTAACGTTGCGCACCTTAAGGTCGATGCGATCAATGGACGTGCAAGGTTCGCCCCGCAATATCCAGTAAAGGTAACTGCCGAAGCAAACGCTTTCGGGCAAGCGTGTTCGTGGAACCTGTTGAAGACGAGCGAAGTGAGCGGTACCGATATTGCAGGGAAATCGCCAATAAATGCCTGGAGGGAGGCGGAACGAAGTGTGGTCGCTGAATCTTACGTGACCCTTCCAATATTGGCCTTTTATCGCGCAAGTAGGGATTGGGACCAAGCCAGTCCGAGCGAGATATCTGCAGCCAGCATGCGAAACTCGCGTATCGACGGCTATTTCAGCTGGTGGGACGCTTCGGTCGATGCCCCATCCTTGCAGTCATGGATTATCGGCAAATGCCTGGAGCGCTTCCAGACGTCGTCGGAAACCGGCCAGCTATTCGACGATATCGACACCGACGAACTGGCACTGGTCAATCGCGCCCTTGGGAGGGCAGTGGAGGGTATCAAGGGACTGAAGTACGACCTGACGCAGAAGAGCCTGATCGTCGAGTGGCGAGAGCGTGCCGGCATGCCTGCCAGATCGGGCGCCTTCGAAAACCTGAGCGACGGACAACGGGCATCGGTATGCCTGATTGTCGACATTGCACGAAGGATGTGTTTGTTAAATCCGCAGTTGGGCGAAGAGGTCACGTCAGCGACGCCTGGCATCGTCCTGATCGACGAACTGGACATGCACTTGCATCCTGGTTGGCAGCGAGTCATCACGCGCGGTCTCAAGTCGGCATTCCCATCGGTACAGTTCATCGTGGCCAGCCATTCGCCGCAAGTGCTTGGCGAGCTTTCCGCGGATGAGATCATCATGTTGCGACCAGAGGGGCCCAATCACCCGCAGGTGAGTTACGGCCTTACTTCCGATCAGGTTCTCGAGGAAATCATGGGTGCGCCATCGCGGAATGCCGAGGTCGAAAGCGCGCTCACGGCGGCATACCAGCACCTTGAACGTAACGAGCTTGGCCTCGCCAGGGCAAAAATTCAGGAGCTGCAAACCATTGCCGCGGGTATTCCGGAATTGGTCGGCGCCGAAGCGCTGCTCCGTCGAAAAGAAGCGCTTGGCAGATGAAGCACATCGTCAAAGGCGCGCCGCCGACGCCGTTCGAAGCATGGAAAGCGCAGGCTGATCACCTATGGCAGCCAACGTATGCGTCTTTGCAAAACCCCGAGAAGCGGGCACTTCACCAGCAACTGCTGGCAGAGCAGGGTGAAGTGTGCTGCTACTGCGGCATTGCTATCGGAATAGAAAGCAGTCATATCGAACATTTTCGGCCGCAGGAGTCGTACGAGGTGCTGGCGCTCGATCATGCCAATCTTTTTGCCTCGTGCATCAGGGAGCGAAAACCGGGGGCGCCGCTGCATTGCGGTCATGCAAAGGGCAATGCCTTCGACGAGCAACTGGCCATCCCGCCGACCGACGCGGGTTGTGAAACACGATTCCTGTATTCGATGAATGACGGTGCGGTGTATCCGGCAGCGCGTAGTGACGAGCCCGCCAGTTACATGATCGGACTCCTGAAGCTGGATATCGACTTCCTGCGCAACCGCCGAAAGGAGGCGCTGTCGGCAGTCTTTGACGATGCGTTCGTGTCTACGGCGAGCAACGAGGAGCTGGTCAGACTTGGCCAGGAATTCCAGGAACGCGACGTGTCAGGCCGACTGCCGAATTTTGGCCATGTCCTGGCGCGCTATGCCGCGCAGATCCTCGAAGAGAGAACGCGCACTCCAGGCGCTTAGTGCTTGTGCTCGCCGATCAGCGCGAGCGAATCGTGTTCGCGCTGGTTGGTCACGTGCAGGTGGCGGATGGCCAGCATCGTGCCGGCCAGGAACAGGCCGAACAGGATGATGATCACGTTCAGGTCCAGGTGCAGCCGCAGCATCAGCGAGTACACGGCCAGCATCGTCAGGATCGACAGGTTCTCGTTGAAGTTCTGCACGGCGATCGAATGGCCGGCGCTCATCAGCACGTGGCCGCGATGCTGCAGCAGCGCGTTCATCGGCACGACGAAGAAGCCGGACAGCGCGCCGATCAGGATCAGCATCGGGTAGGCGATGATCTTCGTGTCGACGAACGCCATGCCCATCACCAGCAGGCCCATCGCGACGCCCAGCGGAATCACCGTCAGCGACTTGCGCAGCGTGATCATGCGGGCGGACAGCACCGCGCCCACCGTCACGCCGAGGCCGACGAGGCCGACCATCATCGTCGCCTGCTCGTAGGTCATGCCGAGGGCCCGCTTGGCCCATTCCAGCACGATGAACTGCAGCGTGGCGCCCATGCCCCAGAACAGCGTGGTGACGGCCAGCGAGATCTGGCCCAGCTTGTCCTTCCACAGGATCACGCAGCAGTTGGCGAAGTCTTCGATCAGCTTGATCGGGTTGCGTTCCTGCTGCGGGTAGACGCAGCCGGTCAGCGGAATGCGCAGGTTGAACATGGCCGCCACGAGGTAGAGCAGGCCGACCACGCACAGCGCCGCCTCGGGGGCGCTGTCTATACCGGTTTGTATCAGCGGCACGTCGATGCCGAGGATCATCGCGGCGATGCGGTCGCTGACCAGCGCGCCGCCCAGCACCGTGCCGAAGATGATCGACGAGATCGTCAGGCCCTCGATCCACGCATTGGCGGCCACCAGTTTTTCCGGCGGCAGCAGCTCGGTCAGGATGCCGTACTTGGCTGGCGAGTAGACCGCCGCGCCGATGCCGACGATCGCATACGAGGCCAGCGGGTGCAGGTCCATGAACATCAGCGCGCAGCCGAGGATCTTGATCAGGTTGGCGATGAACATGACGCGGCCCTTCGGCTGGGAATCCGCGAACGCGCCGACAAATGCGGCCAACAGCACATAAAACAGAACAAACAGGAATTTGAGCAGCGGCGTGATCCAGGCCGGCGAGTGCATCGTGGTCAGCAGGTCGATCGCAACGTACAGCAAAGCGGTGTCCGCGAGCGAAGAAAAGAACTGCGCCGCCATGCATGTATAAAAACCACGATTCATTCTGAACGCCTGAAAACTGAGATCGGCTTGCTTTATACCATGAATGGGTGCCTTTCCAAAGAAAACGGCCGTGCTGCAGGTGCGTCATCCGGCACCCTGCGGGAGGGCGGAAAGCCTTGCCGCAGCAGGGCTCGCGGCCGATTGCCGGCGGCCTGCACGAGCGTGCTTAAGTTGTCTTTAAGGATGCGCTTTCGGCATGCTGTCTTGTCAATCTATACACGATAGTCGCCGCCTCGCCTGCCGCGCCGCGGCGGAGTAAAATGCGCGCTTCCTCTTTTTGCGATCGACCGCCATGCCGAGGCCCATTACCGCCACCATCCATATCGCCGCCATGCAGCACAACCTGGCCCGCGCGCGCGCCTGCGCCCCCGGCTCGCAGGCATGGGCCGTCGTCAAGGCCCATGCCTACGGCCACGGCCTGGCGCGGGCGCTGCGCGGCTTCGCCGATGCGGATGGCATGGCGCTGATCGAATTCGACAACGCGGTGAAGTTGCGCGAGCTGGGCTGGCAGAAGCCGATCCTGCTGCTGGAAGGCTGGTTCGATGCGGCCGACCTGCACACGATGGCGCAGCATGGCCTCAATGGCGCAGCGCATTGCAACGAGCAGATCGCGCTGCTGGAATCGACGCCGCTGCCGCGCAAGATCGACGTGCATCTGAAAATGAACACGGGGATGAACCGGCTGGGTTTCAAGCCGGAAGAATTTCATGCCGCCTATACGCGGCTGCGGGCCATCCCGCACGTGGGCGAGATCACGCTGATGACGCACTTCGCCAACGCGGACGAGGCGGCCCACTCCTGCCTGCCGATCCGCGAGCAGATCCGCCGCTTCGGGCAGGGTGCCGCCGGCATCGACGCGCCGCGCAGCCTGGCCAATTCGGCGGGCGTGTTCCGCATGCCGGAACTGCATGGCGAGCTGGTCAGCGACTGGATCCGTCCCGGCATCATGCTGTACGGCGGCACGCCGGGCGGCCATACCGCCGGGGAATTCGGCCTGCTGCCGGCGATGACGCTGGCCAGCGAACTGATCGGCGTGCAGCAGATCGCCGCCGGCGACTTCGTCGGCTACGGCAGCCGCTTCGCGGCCAACCGGACGATGCGCGTGGGCGTCGTCGCCTGCGGTTATGCGGACGGCTATCCCCGCCACGCGCCGACCGGCACGCCGGTGCTGGTGGACGGCATCCGCACCCGCACCGTGGGCCGCGTGTCGATGGACATGATGGCCGTCGACCTGACTGGCATCGACAGCGCGCGGGTGGGCAGCCGCGTAGTACTGTGGGGCGAGGGGCTGCCGGTCGACGATGTGGCCGCCAGCGCCGGCACGATCGGCTACGAGCTGCTGTGCGCGGTGGCGCCGCGTGTGCGCATCCTGGAAGACTGACCTGACTCGGCTTGTAATACGCAGCTCCGGCACCATCACCCCCGGTAACACTCCTATTCATATATGGCCAAAGCAAAGACGCAATACACCTGCAGCGAATGCGGCGGGATCAGCAGCAAGTGGGCGGGCCAGTGCCCGGCATGCCGGCAGTGGAACACGATGGTGGAAACCGTCATCGAACCGGCCGGCGTGAACCGCCTGTCGCAGCCGACGCCCCAGTCGCTGGCGCAGACGGCGCCCGTGCTGTCGCTGCACGAGATCGAGGCGCTCGACGTGCCGCGCTTCGGCACCGGCATCGAGGAATTCGACCGCGTGCTGGGCGGCGGCCTGGTGGCCGGCGGTGTCGTGCTGATCGGCGGCGACCCGGGCATCGGCAAGTCGACGCTGCTGCTGCAGGCGCTGGCCAATCTGTCGAAGCTGAAAAGCGTGCTGTACGTGTCGGGCGAGGAGTCCGGCGCGCAGATCGCGCTGCGCGCCAAGCGCCTGGCCATCGACGCGAAGGAATTCAAGCTGCAGGCCGAGATCCAGCTGGAGAAGATCCAGCAGACGCTGGCCGACGTGAAGCCGGAAGTGGCCGTGATCGACTCGATCCAGACGCTGTACTCGGACGCGCTGACGTCCGCGCCGGGCTCCGTGGCGCAGGTGCGCGAATGCGCGGCCCAGCTGACGCGCGTGGCCAAGCAGACGGGCGTGACGATCATCCTCGTCGGCCACGTCACCAAGGAGGGCGCGCTGGCCGGCCCCCGCGTGCTGGAACACATCGTCGATACCGTGCTGTATTTCGAGGGCGACAGCCATTCCAGCTACCGGCTGGTGCGGGCGATCAAGAACCGCTTCGGCGCCGTCAACGAGCTGGGCGTGTTCGCGATGACGGAGAAGGGCCTGAAGGGCGTTTCGAACCCGTCCGCGCTGTTCCTTTCCCAGCACGACAACCAGGTGCCCGGCTCCTGCGTGATGGTGACGCAGGAAGGCACGCGGCCGCTGCTGGTCGAGATCCAGGCGCTGGTCGATGCGAGTCACCTGCCGAATGCGCGCCGGCTGTCGGTCGGGCTGGAGCAGAACCGGCTGGCGATGCTGCTGGCCGTGCTGCACCGGCATGCCGGCATCGCGGCGTTCGACCAGGACGTGTTCATCAACGCCGTCGGCGGCGTGAAGATCACCGAACCGGCGGCCGACCTGGCCGTGCTGCTGGCGATCAACTCGTCGATGCGCAACAAGCCGCTGCCGCGCGGCTTCGTCGTGTTCGGCGAAGTGGGCCTGGCCGGCGAGATCCGGCCCGCGCCGCGCGGCCAGGAGCGGCTGCGCGAGGCGGCCAAGCTGGGTTTCTCGATCGCGATGATCCCGAAAGCGAATGCGCCGAAGCAGCCGATCGACGGCATGACGATCATTGCCGTCGACCGCATCGACGATGCGTTTACAAAGCTGCGTGAATTGCATTAAAGTATGTAATCGTATGCAATATTTTCCCCAGCGAAGTAAAATAACGCCTTGCAGCATGGGTGTTTGATATCAAAGGGTAAATCAATTGTTAGTCGATCAAAGACAGGGCGCGCGCAAGATCCTGCGCGTGAGGGCCATGCTGGTGATGGACGGCGGCGCGCCGATGGCCGCGCGCACGTTCGACCTGGGCCCGGCCGGCATGTCGGTAACGTCCGCGCACAAGGTCGATGTGGGACAGCAGGGGCAGGTGGTGTTCGAGATGCTCGTCGACGGCAAGCCGCAGGTCATCACCTGCCGCGCCAAGGTCAACCACTGCATCTTCAGCGGCGACGAGTTCAAGGTGGGCTTCGTGTTCCAGCCGTTGCCGCCGGAAGCCAGTGCGGCGATCGCCAAGTTCATGCGCTGACGTCATACGTTGATGGAAAGGCAAGACTTCATCGACTTGCAACCGGAAAGCAACCAGTTAAGTTGTAACTCAGTTGTAAATCCGGCTCTGTTCATGCCTTTGCGGCCACGACATTGTGCGATCATGGCGGCATACCGATGGAGTCACCGGAGACACCCCCATGAACACGAATACCAGCCTGCTGCTTTCCTCGCTTTACGGTAACACTTCCACGCTGGGCTCCATCGGAACCGGCGCCGCCAGCAGCACGCTGTCGCCAACAGTTGCCGCGCGCATCCAGCAGGCGCTGTCGGGCCAGCAGGGCAATATCAACAAGCTCAACGCCAGCCTGACGGCCGACCAGACGCGCCTGTCCGGCCTCGGCCAGCTGCAGAGCGCACTGGCCGCGTTCGAGACCATCGCCGAAGGGCTGTCCGGCACGGGCCTGGCCACCACGGCATCGTCATCCAACAAGGACGTGCTGTCGGCCACCACCGGTGCGTCCGCGCTGGCGGGCACGTACAAGGTCAACGTCAAGCAGCTGGCGCAGGGCCAGATCCTCAACAGCGGCACCCAGCTGACGGCCGCCACGCAGATCGGCACCGGCATGCCGGCCACCATCAAGCTGGACTGGGGCACGCTGGGCGATACCGGCTTCAAGCCCGACAGCGCGAGCGCGAAGACGCTGACCATCGACAGCAGCAACAACACGCTGGACGGCATCGCCGCCGCGCTGAAGCAGCAGGGCGTGGACGCCAGCGTCGTCAAGGGCGATGCCGGTTACTCGCTGCAGATCAAGGGCAAGGACGGCGCCGCGCAGACGCTGCGCATCACCGTCAGCGGTGACGCATCGCTGAAAGCGGCCATCGGCTTCGATCCGGCCAATCCCACGGCCACCGGCATGTCGCAGGCGCAGGCCGCGCAGGATGCGCTGCTCACCGTGGGCGACAAGGACTTCGTCAGCAGCTCCAACACGGTGACCGACGCGCTGCCGGGCGTGACGCTGGCGCTGACCGGCAAGGGCGAGACGGACGTGACCGTGAGCCAGGATGCCAGCCAGATCGGCAAGAACGTGTCGGCCTTCGTCGATGGCTACAACAAGCTGACGGCGCAATTGGCCGCCTTGCAGCAGGGCCCGCTGAAAGGCGACCAGGCGCTGGCCCAGGTCAGCAGCCAGCTGCAGTCGCTGGTCAAGCTGGACGGCGTGGGCGCCACGTCGCAGGGGCTGACGGCGGCCGGCCTGTCGTTCGACAGCAAGGGCGTGCTGAAGCTGGACGAAGCCAAGCTGAAGGCGGCCGTCGAGGCCGACCCGCGCGCCGTCAGCAAGCTGTTCACCGACGAAGGCAAGGGCCTGGCGGACCGGCTGGACAAGAAGATCGACGCACTGACGGCCGACCGCGGCATCGTCACCCGCACGCAGACCCAGGTGACCCGCTCGCTCGACACGCTGGAGACCCGCAAGGACCGGCTGGCCCAGTCGCTGACCACGCAGGCGCAGGCGCTGGCGCAGCTGTACACGATGCAGGAGCAGATGGGCGGGACGGGAACGTTCCTCGATTTGCTGGGCTAGTTGGCCGAGTTGGCCGAGTTGGCTGGGGACTGTCCCCGTAGGGGCCTGTCCCCGGGGTTGGTTTTGAATTTTGTGGATTGGAAGCAGAAAACAACCCCGGGGACAGGCCCCTGCGGGGACAGTCCCCAAAAAACTCCGCCAACAGACCGGCGCACCGGGCTGCTGCGGAGCTTCGCTTGCAGTGAAGCGCGCGCTATTCTTCGTGATAGCGGTCGGTCAGTTTCTGGTGACCACCACGGGTTTCCGAAATGATTTCATAGGCGATCAGCCCCACGGTTGCAATGAAGATGCCGATCGTCAGCAGTGCTGGCATGGTAATCCAGCCACCCTTGCGGATGGCCGCTCCTCTAGTTGATACCATTAAACTTTAGCAGACGGCACGGGCATTACAAGCCCTGCGGCGGGTGTCATTTGGTGGCAAACGGCGCCCGACCTGGCTTCACTTTTCACTTCACCAGGTCGGCTGTCATCACGGCCCGCAGCAGCACCGGCTCCTCCGGCTCGCGCTGCACGAACCACCAGGCGGCAGCCTTCTTCATTTCCCAGTCCAGCGGCAGGCCCGCCATCAGCAGCGCGGCCACCTGGCCCAGCGT
>DKJA01000218.1:43575-54838 GCA_002454505.1 Oxalobacteraceae bacterium UBA6704 | reverse complement strand
CACGCGTGTCCGGCCAGGGCCTACCCCTCCCTCGCCCCCACACGCAGGACCAAGGCAGCCAGCGCTCTACGCGCGGATCCCCAAACAACAACGGCGCCCGAGGGCGCCGTTGCTTGAATCCCACATCAGGTCGATCAGAACTTCGCGTCGAACTCGGCCGCGTAGCCGGTGTTGACCAGTACCTTCTGCAGCACCTCGCTGTTCTTCACGTTGCCCGCCACGATCTGCTGGGTTTCCGGGCCGCGGCTGTCCATGCGGGCCGGGGTCGCGCCCTTGAAGTCGCAGACCCGGCCGCCGGCTTCGCGGACCAGCAGCACGCCCGCGGCGATGTCCCAGGCCTTCACGCCGGCTTCGAAATAGGCGTCAGCGCGGCCGCAGGCCACATAGGCCAGGTCCAGCGCCGCCGAGCCGGTGCGGCGCACGTCTTCGGCCTGCACCAGCAACGCGTCCACCGCCTTCAGCTGCGCACTCGTGCGGCTGCGCTCGCGCGGCGCGAAACCGGTGTGGATCATCGCCCCGGACAGGTCCTTGCGGTCCGCCACCCGGATGCGGCGGTCGTTCAGCACCGCACCGGCACCCCGGCTGGCGGTGAACAGTTCATTGCGCAGCGGATCGAAAATCACCGCATCGATCGGCTCGCCGTTCTCCACCAGCGCGATCGACACGCAGTAGTGCGGGAAGCCACGCAGGTAATTGCTGGTGCCGTCCAGCGGGTCGATCACCCACATGTAACGGTTCACCGCCTGCACGCCGCCTTCCTCGGCCATGATCCCGTAGTCCGGGTAGGCGCGCTTCAGTTCCTTGATGATCACCTTCTCCGCGTCCGCATCGACCTCGCTGGCGTAGTCCATGCGCCCCTTCTGCACCACGTTCAGCGCCTCGAGCTTGTTGATGTTGCGCAACAGGACGTTGCCGGCGAGGCGGGCGGCCTTGACCATGACGGTGACGGCGGGTTTCTGCATGGTAAAAAGCTCCCGTAAAGGCAGAGATGGGGGTACTGGCGGGGGAAAAGAGCGGTCCCGGCGCAAAGGCCGGTCGCACAGTTTACCATTTGTGACTGTCCTGCTCGCGTTTCGCCTGTTCATGTCCGCACATCCCGCTCCCTCCCGCATCCGTTTCGTCCTCGTGGGCACCCAGCACCCCGGCAACATGGGCGCCGCCGCCCGTGCCATGAAGACCATGGGCCTGGGCCGGCTGGTGCTGGTGGCCCCCGAAAAACCGCTGGATGAAGAAGCCTTCCGCCGCTCCGCCGGCGCCGAAGACGTGCTCGGCGACGCCCCCGTGGTCGCCACCCTGGCCGACGCCGTCGCCGACTGCCGGCTCGTCCTGGGCTGCACCGCCCGCGCCCGTCGCGTCCAGCTCGAAGAACTCCTTCCGGCCGTCGCTGCCCAGCGTGCCCTGGCCAAGGCTGCCGACCCCGAGGGCGAAGTCGCCTTCGTGTTCGGCCGCGAGCGCACCGGCCTGACCAACGAAGAGCTGCAGCTCTGCCACCTCGCCGTGCACATCCCCTCCAACCCCGACTTCAGCTCCCTGAACCTGGCCGCCGCCGTGCAGGTGCTCGCCTACGAACTGCGCATGGCCAGCCTTGGCGGCGTCGAAGCCGCCGCCCCCGCTGATCCTGAACATCGCGAACAGCCGGCCAGCCATGCCCAGGTCGAAGGCCTGTTCGGCCAGCTCGGGCAGACCCTGGACGACATCGACTTCCACAAGGGCCGCGCCCCCGACTCGGCCATGCGCAAGCTGCGCCGCCTGTTCCTGCGGACCGAACTGAGCGAACAGGAAGTGCGCCTGCTGCGCGGCATCCTGGCCGACGCCCAGCGGATGGCGCGCCTGGCCAACGCCAAGCCCGAATGACCTGACGCACGTCTCACTTTTTCGGGTAGGCTGTTGCCATTCCTTGGGGGGAGCGAATGGGATTGCCGCTGCTGCGATGGCTGTTGCAGGGAGGGCTGCTGTGGCTGGGCATCATTGCGATGGCTGGAACCGCGGTTGCCGGCCCTGACACCGCCGGCCTGGACCACGTACTCGTGCTGGGCCGGATCAGCGACAACCCCAAGTCACACTATGCCCAACTGCAACCCCTGCTCGACTACGTCGTCCCGCGCATGCGCGACGTCGGCATCACCGAAGGGCGCATCCTGATGGCCCCCGATGCGCAGCAGATGGCCAGTTACCTGCGCCGTGGCCGGGTTGACTGGGTCACCGAAACCGCCGGCACCGCCGTTGCGCTGGGCCTGCGCAGTGGCGCCCAGCCCCTTCTTCTGACCGAACGCAACGGCGTGCGCGACTACCACACCGTGTTCTTCGTCCGCCGCGACAGCCCGATCACCTCGCTGGCTGGCCTCAAGGGCCATACCCTGGCCCTGCAGAACGTCGCCTCCACCAGTGCCTATCTGGTCCCGGTGATGACCCTGTTGCAGAACGGCCTGACCCCGGAGATCCTGTTGTCCGCGCGCGACGCCGCCGCACCGGACACCGTGGGCTACGTATTCGCGCGCTCGGAGGCCAACATCGCCACCTACGTGCACAAGGGCATGGTCGATGCCGGCGCGGTGAGCAGCGTCGACTGGGGCGACGAGCACCGCATCCCGGCCACGTTCCGGCGTGACTTCCGACCGATCCATCGCACCGAGCCGTATCCGCGGGCGGTCGAAGTGGTGCGGGCCGGGCTCGACCCGAAGGTGCGCGACCGCCTGCAGCAGGTATTGCTGGAGGCCGCGTCGGATCCACAGGCGCAGGACGCGCTGGAAAAATTTTTTGGTACGTCCGGGTTCCATCGGGTCGATGCGCAGATGCAGCACCGTTTGGATGAATTGAAACAGGGTCTTACACGCGTGCGGATGGAAGTGGAATGAGGCCGTTTGGTTCCGGAATGCAGTCCCGTTTCGTGTTGGCGATGGGCGGGGCGATGGTGGTGGTGGTGGCGATCGTGGCCGTGGTGCTGGGGCGCCAGGCGGCGATGCAGGACGAGGTCAAGAACCTCAGCGGCAGCGTCATCCATGAACTGTTCGACCGCAGCGTGCGCAGCCGCGGCGAGGCGCTGGCGCGCGAGCTGTCCGACGCGCTGGCCAACCCGCTGTACTACAACGACCTGGCCCAGGTGGGTGCGCTGGTGCGCAATACCTCGCGGCAGCAGGTGGTGCGCTACGTGCTGGTGTTCGACGAGGACGGCAAGCTGATCCACGACGGTTCGACCGAAGTGGTCGATTTCGGCCGGCCCATGGAAGATCCGCTGGCCGCCGGGGCAGTGGGCGCGCGCAAGCTGGTGGTGCAGCAATCGCCCAAAGTGCTCGACAACGCCATGCCGATCATGGTCGGCAACCAGCGCATCGGCGGTGTCCGCGTCGGCATGGCGCTGGACGACGTGCAGGCCATGGAGCAGCGCGCCAACGCCACCCTGGGCGAGCGCCTGCAACAGGTCGGCAAGCGCCACCTGGGCTGGCTTCTGCTGATGCTGGGCCTGCTGCTGGCGATCGGCGTGGTGGTCATCGTCTACGTGCAGCGCACCCTGGTCGCGCCGATCCGTGGCCTGGCCACCGCCGCGCGCCAGATCGAAGCCGGCGACTACCGCCCGCAGCTCAGCCACAACAACCGCCAGGACGAAGTGGGCGAGCTGGTCCGCGCCTTCGGCCGGATGAGCGAAGCCATTGCCCGCCACGACCGCGAAGTGCGGCACATGGCCTACACCGACGCGCTGACCGGGCTGACCAACCGCCTGGCGTTCCGCGAAGCACTGGACCACCGGTTGATGGCCGCGCGCGCGTCCGGGCATCGCCTGGGCCTGCTGTTCGCCGACATGGACGACTTCAAGCGCGTCAACGACACCCTCGGCCACGAAGCCGGCGACGAAGCGCTGCTGCAGTTCGCCCAGCGCATCCGTGCCGCCGTGGCCCAGGCCGGCGGCGACGAAGCGCTGCTGGCGCGGTTTGGCGGCGACGAATTCGTGATCCTGATCGGCGACGGCGATGTCGCCGCCGGCGCGCGCCAGCTGGCCGAACTGCTGGTGCGCGAACTGAGCAAGCCGCTGGTGGTGCAGGGCAGGGAGCTGTTCCTGGGCACCTCCATCGGCGTCACCCTGTTCCCCGACGATGCCGCCGACGCGACCACCCTGCTGAAGAATGGCGACATCGCCATGTACCAGGCCAAGGTCGCCGGCAAGAACTGTTACCGCTACTACAGCCGGGCCATGGACCACGCGGTGGAGCGCCGCGTGCACATGGAGCAGGAGCTGCGCGGCGCGTGGGAGCGCGGCGAACTGCGCCTGGTCTACCAGCCGATCTTCCGCACCCGCGACCGCCGCATGGTCGGGGTGGAAGTACTGCTGCGCTGGCAGCACCCGACCCTGGGCACCATTCCGCCGTCGGTGTTCATCGAAGTGGCCGAGCAGAGTGGCCTGATCGAAGTGATCGGGCCCAAGGTGCTGCGCGCGGCGTGCCGCGAGGCGGTGCAGTGGCCGCATTCGGCCGATGGCGAAGGCATGTTCGTTTCGGTCAACGTGTCGCCGCGGCAGCTGCGCGGCGGCGAACTGCCGACGCTGGTCGCCGAGTGCCTGCGCGACACCGGGTTGCCGGCCTCGCGCCTGCACCTGGAGCTGACCGAGACCGCGGTGATCGGCGATGAAATGCTGGCCGCCGCATTGCTGGACAAGCTGCACCGCACCGGCGTGAAGGTGTGGCTGGACGACTTCGGCACCGGCTTCTCCGGCCTGAGCCACCTGCGCCAGGTGCCGGTTGACGGGGTCAAGATCGACAAGAGTTTCGTCGCCGACATGCAGCGCGACCCCGACGACCTGGCGCTGACCACGGCGATCATCGCCATGGCCCACGCGCTTGGCATCACCGTGGTGGCTGAAGGCATCGAACAGGAGGTGCAGTTTGACCTGCTGAGCCAGCGCGGTTGCGACCTGGCGCAGGGGTACTGGCTGAGCGTGCCGATCACCGCGACCGAGGTCGTGGAAATGATCGAATCCGGGCGGTAGGGCGGCAAAGCGGAAGCCGACTAACAGTCGGCTCTACCGCAAGCGCGGTGTAGGGCGCTTGCGCCCTACACCGGGCGCTTGCTGGAATCCCCGGAAATCTCCCGCACCAGCTTCGGCACCAGGTACCCCGACAACCGCGCGGTCAGCTGCGCATGCAGCGACTTGGCCGTGGCATCGTCCACCTCGAAATGCGCCACGCCCTGGACCCGATCGACCTGGTACAGGTAGTACGGCAGCACTCCGGCGGCGAAGCTGCGCTCGCTCAGGTCCTGCAGCGCCGGCAGCGAGTCATTCACCCCGCGCAGCAGCACGGCCTGGTTGAGCAGGGTGGCGCCGGCGCCGCGCAGGCGCGCCATCGCCGTGTCCACCGATGCATCGAATTCGTTGGCGTGGTTGGCGTGGATCACGAACGCCACCGGCCACGGCAGGCTGGCGATCCACTGCACCAGCTCCTCATCCACCCGCTCCGGCAGCACCACCGGCAGGCGGCTGTGGATGCGCAGGCGGCGCAGGTGCGGAATCTGTTTCAGCGCCTGGGTCAGCTCCACCAGCTTGTGGGTCGCCAGCGACAGCGGGTCGCCGCCGGACAGGATCACCTCGTCGATGCCCGGGTCCTGGGCGATCGCGTCCACCGCCTCGCGCCAGCCTTCGCGGGCGGCGTTCTCGGTGCCATAGTCGAAATGCCGGCGGAAGCAGTAGCGGCAGTTGATCGCGCAGCTGCCGGTGGTCACCAGCAGGGCCCGGCCCTGGTACTTCTGGATCACCCCGGTGGCCTTGCGCGCCAGCCCGTCGCCGACCGCGTCCAGGCTGAAGCCCGGCACGTGCTGCAGTTCATCGGTGACCGGCAGGACCTGGCGCAGCAGCGGGTCGTCGCGGTCGCCGTGGCGCATGCGGGCAATGAAGCCCTGCGGCACCCGCAGCGCGAACTGCGCGGCGGCCTCGCCCGACAGGGGCAGGGCGTCCGGGTCCAGCCCCACCTGTTCCAGCAGGGTCCGCGGGTCGCGGACCGCCTCGCGCCACAGCTGCTGCCAGCGGACGGGGGTGGGCAGGGGCGTGGCGGAGAGCTGCATGGAATGGGGGCCTGCGGTTATCATATGGGTCAGAAAAACGTGTCTCCCCGCCGTTGCCGGTGGGTTTCCCATTCTATCCGGCTCGCCGCGCCTGCGCGGCGTTTGCCCATTCAGGAGTTTCAGCATGGCCACTGTTGGCATGAACGACGTCAAGAACGGGATGAAGATCCTGGTCAACAATGAACCTGCGGTCATCACCGAGACCGAGTACGTCAAGCCGGGCAAGGGCCAGGCCTTCACCCGCATGAAGTACCGCTTCATCAAGTCGGGCCGCGTGGTCGAAATGACCATGAAGGCGACCGATGACGTGGAGAAGGCCGACGTCGTCGATACCAACATGGACTTCATGTACAGCGACGGCGAGTTCTGGCACTTCATGGACCCGGAATCGTTCGAGCAGTTCCAGGCCACCAAGGCCGGCATGGGCGGCGCGGAGAAGTGGCTGAAGGGCGAAGAATCCTGCATCGTCACCCTGTGGAACGGCGAGCCGATCTTCGTGCAGCCGCCGAACTTCGTTGAACTGAAGATCGTCGAGACCGATCCGGGCGTCCGTGGCGACACCTCGGGCGGCGGCGGCAAGCCGGCCACCCTGGAAACCGGCGCCGTGGTCCGCGTGCCGCTGTTCGTCAACCAGGATGAAATCATCAAGGTCGACACCCGCTCGGGCGAATACTCCGCGCGCGCCGGCAAGTAATTCGACGAAGTCGAATTACGGTAGAGCCGACGTAGAGCCGACGTAGAGCCGACTGTTAGTCGGCTGCTTCAGGCGGGGTCTGAACGCGCGTCGCGAACGGCAGCCGACTAACAGTCGGCTCTACCCCACCCGCACATCGCGGTGATCCCGCAGCGTCGGATCACCGCCCCCCAAAGCGAGCCCGCATGACCGACACCGCACGCATTCCCGAACCCTGTGACCTGCTGATCGAAGCCGGCTACGTGGTCCCGATCGAACCGCATGCGGTGGTGCTGGAAGACCATGCCGTGGCCGTACGCGGCAGCGAGATCGTCGCGATCCTTCCGCGTGCCGAAGCCCGCGCGCGGTTCGCGCCGAAACAGACCGTATCGCGCCCGGACGCGGCGCTGATGCCGGGCCTGGTCAACGCGCACACGCACAATCCGATGACCCTGCTGCGCGGGGTTGCCGACGACCTGCCGCTGATGGTCTGGCTGCAGCAGCACATCTGGCCGGTGGAAGCGGCGGTGATCGGGCCGGAGTTCGTGGCCGACGGCACCACCCTGGCCATCGCCGAAATGCTGCGCGGCGGTACCACCTGCGCCAACGAAAACTACTTCTTCGCCGACGTCCAGGCCGCCGTCTACAAGCAGCACGGCTTCCGCGCGCTGGTCGGTGCGGTGGTCATCGATTTCCCCACCGCCTGGGCCAAGACCGACGACGAGTACTTCGCCAAGGCCGGCGAGCTGCACGACCAGTGGCGCAACGACCCGCTGATCGGCACGTCGTTCGCCCCGCACGCGCCGTACACCGTCAACGACGCCAACTTCGAACGCGTGCGCATGCTGTCCGACCAGCTGGACATGCAGGTGCACCTGCATACGCACGAAACCGCGCAGGAGATCAGCGACTCGATCAGGCTGCACGGCCAGCGCCCGCTGGCGCGGCTGGACCGGCTGGGGCTGGTCAACGACCGCCTGATCGCGGTGCACATGACCCAGCTGACCGAGGCGGAAATCCACCTGTGCGCCGAGCGCGGCGTCAGCGTGGTGCACTGCCCCGAATCCAACCTCAAGCTGGCCTCCGGGTTCTGCCCGGCCTGCGCCCTGCAGCGCGCCGGGGTCAACCTGGCGATCGGCACCGACGGCTGCGCCAGCAACAACGACCTGGACATGTTCAGCGAAAACCGCACCGCGGCGATCCTGGCCAAGGCGGTGGCCAATGACGCCACCGCGCTGGATGCGGCGACCACGCTGCGTGCGGCCACCCTGGGTGGCGCGCGCGCGCTGGGCTTCGGCGACCGCATCGGCTCGATCGAAGTGGGCAAGCAGGCCGACCTGGTCTGCGTGGACCTGTCGGCGCTGGAAACCCAGCCGCTGCACCACGTGCTCTCGCAGCTGGTGTATGCGGCCGGCCGCCACCAGGTCAGCGATGTCTGGATTGCCGGGCAGCCCAAGCTGGTCCAGCGCGAGCTGGTCGGCATGGACACCGCCGCCATCGTCGCCAACGCCCGCCAGTGGCGCGAGCGCATTCGTCACATCCGCGCCTGAGGCGCGAAAAGGACAGCCATGAACACCCCCCACGCTTCCACCAATTTCGACCAGGCCGAACTGGACAAGTTCGCCGCGCTCGCCAACCGCTGGTGGGACACCGACGGCCCGCAGAAGCCGCTGCACGCGCTGAACCCGGTGCGCCTGAAGTACGTGGCCGACCGGGTTCCCCTGCGCGGCGCGCGCGTGCTCGACATCGGCTGCGGTGGCGGCCTGCTCAGCGAAGCGCTGGCCCAGGCCGGCGCGGACGTGACCGCCATCGACCTGGCGCCGGAGCTGGTCAAGGTAGCCCGCCTGCACGGGCTGGAGTCGGGCGTGAGCGTGGATTACCGCGTGCAGGCCGCCGAAGACCTGGCCGCCGAACAGCCGGGCAGCTTCGACGTGGTCACCTGCATGGAAATGCTGGAGCACGTACCGGACCCGGGCGCGATCATCGCCGCCTGCCACCGCCTGCTCAAGCCCGGCGGCCAGCTGTTCCTGTCCACCATCAACCGCACCCCGGCCGCGTTCGCGGTGGCCATCGTCGGCGCCGAGTACATCGCCCGGCTGCTGCCCAAGGGCACGCATCACTACCAGGAATTCATCAAGCCGGCCGAACTGGGCAGGTGGCTGCGTGAGTCCGATTTCACCCTGCGCGATGTCAGCGGCATGGCCTATGAGCCGTGGCGCAACCGCGCACGGCTGAGTTCCCGCACCGACATCAACTACCTGGCCCACGCGGTCAAGCCCGACGCCGACGACCGTGGCTGAGTCCGCGTTCCCGAAGGCGGTGCTGTTCGACCTGGACGGCACCTTGCTGGACAGCGCGCCGGACATGCTGGCCACTGCCAACGCAATGCTGGCCGCGCGCGGGCGCGCGCCGATCACGCTGGACGTACTGCGCCCGGTGGTCTCGAAAGGCTCGCGTGCGATGGTGTCGGTAGCGTTTCCGGAGCTCGGGCAGGAGGCGCGCGATGCGCTGGTGCCCGAGTTCCTGGAGCGCTATGAAGCGTTGATCGGCCAGCACGCGGTGCTGTTCGACGGCGTGGACGGCATGCTTGAGGCGCTGGAAGCAGCCGGCTGTGCCTGGGGCATCGTCACCAACAAGCCGGCCCGCTTCACCGACCCGCTGATGCCGCTGATCGGCCTGGATCACGCCGGCTGCGTCGTCTCCGGCGACACCACGCCTCATCCCAAACCCCACCCCGGCCCGCTGCTGGAAGCGGCAAAACGGCTGGGCCTGGCACCGGAGCAGTGCTGGTACGTGGGCGACGACCTGCGCGACATCCAGGCCGGCCGCGCCGCCGGCATGCCCACCGTGGCCTGCCAATGGGGCTACTGCGGCGCCACCGAGCCGCTGACGTGGGAAGCGGATCATCTGGTGGCCTCGCCGGGCGCGCTGCTCGACCTCATTGTCGCCAGCGTTCCGCGGAGCGCCACGCTGGCTGCGTGAATTGTTGCAAGTTATCCATTTTCGTGACAAACTTTGTTGCCTCGTTTCAATTGAAACGCGTACCATAGCGGGCACTTAGATAACAACCTAGCACTTTCCCGAGGGAGACAGGAATGCCTGGTGAAGACACGACCGAGCAGTCCCTCACGCCGCGCAGCAGTGCTCCGCAAGTTTGGACAGCCACCGTCGCAGAGAGTAAATATTATTGGTACGACCTGCTGCTGAGCGGCGGCGAGCTCCCGGATTTCCGCGACCCTGTCGGCCGCTACCTGCGGCGCATGCAGTTCGCGCTGGACGGCACGATGGAAAAGCGGCTGATGTATTTCCTCGTCTCGCGCCCGCGCGTGCGGATCGACACGAGCCGCAATGTCAGCTGGGGCTTTTTCTCGCTGAAGCTGACCGTGCCGGTACTGGTGGGCGTGGAAGAACGCAAAAGCACGATCGCCATCGACCTGGAAGTGCCGTTCGACGCCACCTTCAAGAAGCCGACAGTGCAGCTGCAGGACAAGTTCGTGATCCTCAACTGGGGCTCGATGATGGAGCCGCTGAGCATCCACGACCTGATCCAGCGCTACGACACCGGCCTCGAATTCCCCAGCACGGTGCTGTACGTGGGCCAGACCCGCGATACCGAAGGCAAGCTGGCCAAGGGCAACGCCCCGCTGATCAACCGCCTGCGCGACAACAACAGCCTGGAAAACGACACGTTCCTGCTGGTGCAGCGGATGGAAGTCAAGGTGGATACGGACGCCCGGGACATGTCCGAAGAAGCGTCCGAACGCACCCAGGTCGACATGCTCGAAGGCGCACTGATCGCCTACTTCGAAGGCCCTGCCCCGCGGCTGCGCAACGAAGTGGAACAAGGCACCCGCCGCGAACGGCTGGCCAACCTGCAGGATACCTACTGGCTGGAACGGATGACCGTGGACCTCGGCTTCAAGGAAGCGGACGGCTTCTACAACCTGGTCTCCGAATACGCCGACCAGTCGCGCCGCCACCTGTTCGACTGCACCTTCGACGATGGCCGCCCCGCCTGCCACCGCCTGGGCGAGAAAGACCGCCCCCTGGTCGGACTGCGCGCCTGATCGCGCTGGCTTCGACGCAGCGCAAACCTGCCGCACACGCCGATTGATGCGCAGGACTGCGCTTTGGAGTACAATGGACTTTCCTTTCCGTGGGGACGACCTGGTTTCGACGTGGGTTGCAAAGCAGAGCAGGGCATACCGAGGCCTGGTTACCTCGTAAATACACCCAGAAACAAACTAACTGCAAACGATAACTCGTACGCACTGGCAGCTTAATCGCTGTTAGCTCCACAACACTTCGTCCCTGGGGTGGGCCTTTAAAAGCTGTGGAGTCATTTACAGGGAATCGCGCTCTGAGGGGTCACTTCGAAGAGCGTTAAATCCAAGGTGAATCGCCTGTAGGCAGCGTGCTCGTCCGCGGCTTGCGAGGTTAAATTAAATGATAGAGCTAAGTATGTAGAACTGTCTGTGGAGTGCTTGCGGACGCGGGTTCGATTCCCGCCGTCTCCACCACCGAACAAAAGAAAAGGCCCCA
>DKJA01000218.1:0-43338 GCA_002454505.1 Oxalobacteraceae bacterium UBA6704 | reverse complement strand
TGGGGCCTTTTCTTTTGTTCTTGTGGTTCCGACCGCGGGAATCAAAACCCCCGCGTCCGGCACGGACGCGGGGCCTTGCCGGGGTTTCGTGCCGCATGCGGCACGCCGGGAAGGCGACCCGGGCCTGCCAGCCCGGGGCTCTCCGATTCGCCCATTCACGAAATCGCTCCGCGATTTCGCCACCGCCCGGAGGGCTTCGTGCCAGTTCGTGCGCATCAAATATTCATCCGGAGAAGATCATCAGGTGCTGCAGCATCGGCCAGCTCGCGAATATACAGCTAGGCCTTATCTCGAGTTCCGACTATCTATGAGGTAATCGAGAGACCGGAAGGACACCAACTTTGGCGCCCTCAATAACTGCTCTCAGTCGCTGGAATCAGCACGCGGGCAACTGTAGTATTTATGTCGCCATAATTGCTTAGATTCCGCAACAAGTTCAGTGTAAGCTAAGGTACTCAGCAGTACGCCTTGTTTATGAGGCCTCAATCGTACTCGACTTGGACTTTGACCTTAAGGATGCAGCATGCACGACGATCATCATTCCTACTATCGATTCACCGGGCCGGCGCGTCTTGAAAAAGCCGTGAACTCGCTGTTGGGACTTATCGAGGGCGTATCTATCGACGGTGTCATCAACGATGCAGAAATCCGCTTCATCCGATCTTGGCTTGACGAGAATCGTGAACTTGAACATTATCATCCCTTCAACGAATTAATGCCGGTCGTCGATATGGCAATCGCTGACGGAATTTTGTCCGAGGACGAACGTCTCAATATTCTGTGGCTATGCGAGCGCCTCCAGTCAAGCTCGTACTTCGACTTGGCAACCGCCGATATGCAACGACTTCACGCACTACTTGCCGGTATCATAGCCGATGGCGAAGTTACCGAGAACGAACTTCGTGGCCTGTCCAACTGGCTGTCGGACCACGAACACCTGAAGACCTGCTGGCCATACGAAGAGATTGAAAGCGTCATCACAGCGGTCTTAAGAGACGGAAAAATTGACAACGAAGAGCACGAATTACTTCAAAATTTTTTCTCGGAGTTCGTCGCGATTGCCGACAACCGTACAATCGTAGCTCCGAAAATCACCAAAGACCAAAACATTATTGGCTTGTGCGCCATCTGTCCAGACATTGTCTTCGAAGGGAAAAAGTTCGGGTTCACAGGATCCTCCAGTAAGTATTCCCGTGCGCAGTTCGGAGAACTTGTTGAACGACTAGGAGGTATCGTGGCAGGCTCCGTTACCAAGTCACTCGACTATCTGATTATCGGTGGCGAAGGTAATCCTTGCTGGGCATATGCATGTTACGGGCGAAAGGTTGAGATGGCCGTTACGTTAAGAAAGAATGGTGCACGGCTGCTGTTGATCCATGAAAATGACTTTCATGATGCCGTTGCGGACTACGCCTAGATCGACAGTTCGAAGCTAACTTTCCCGAATCGGTGACCAAGTAGGGAAACAGATCTGTCAGAAATTCTGTGCTCGGGGGCAAGAATTTCTAGTTAGTGAAGCGCTCGCCGAACATGATGGAAAATTGATTAGCAGCTTGCTAACGGTCGCGAGGGATGTCCAGATTGAGCTCGCCGCCCGGCGTCAGTACATTCTTGGAGCTCGTGCCGCCACGAGGGCTTTTACTGCTCTTCGGCTCATTACCAAGGTGATGAGTCAGCTTCGCTGCCAGCATGCGCTCGGCCAACATCCTTCTTCAATTGGCCAGCCAAGCCCGCCTCTCCGGGGATTGACTCTGCATCCTTGTTGTCGACCTGGGCAAGCAATCGATCGATCAGTTCAACAGCAAACGGGTAGGCAGCTTTCTGCTTCTTGGATTTTTGGTAGTCACTTCGATGGTCATGAAACAATCCCTCCGGCATTATTTCATGACTGCTTCACATAGAAAATCTGATAGGCTCTGACAGGCTCTGACAGGCTCGCCAAAGCCGAACTAAAATTTGCTCGATCATCTGTATAGGGACATTTACTCCTCAGATGATTTCTGTTGCATTGCGAGACTATCCTCTGTGACAGCGGTCGAGATAAACCTCCGGCGAAGATTCTTATAGCGCTGATTTTTTTTAAGAAGTCTCGCCCGATATTCGAATGGTGCCAACAATACAGCATGCTCACTTACAGGAATCTCATCCTCAACTTGTGCAACAATCACTCCAATGGTTGCGTGGGGGCCTGGGCACGCAGCCTCGTACCTCGACAATGTCGAAGCTATCAACTGTTGGGATTGCGCTACAACTTCTTCCACGACCTCGCGCACCTTGCGGTTTGCGGCAGCTAGCCCTTCCACGTAGTCCCTAATGAGAAGCTTTAGGTCGATTTTCTCACCAATTTTGCCAAGTTCAGCGAGAACATTTGCCTTAAAATCGGTCCCCTTGAGCTCTGCCGGCTTTAACCACATGTCAAGAGTGTACTTTATCTGCCAAGTATCTCCTTCGCCTGTATGTGAGCCTCCATCCGTCGACCCATGTATCGGCATACCTTCATGTTGAACGTAATTACGCATCGCCTCCATCACCCGGTATCCTAGACGAGCGTCATACTCATCCCTCAAGAACTGAAGGCACGCGTCAGTCACACTCTTATCTCGGCCAAAAATTATATTTATGTGCTGAGGCAAAGTATCGACATACGATCGCGCCGTGCTGAGCAAATTCATCACTCTGCGGTTGAGCATGTCTCGACTCTCGTCGAACCAGTCGCGATCATGGTAGTCGTAGAGCATCTGCTCTGCAGTAGTATGCGCTAACGACATCTCTAGTTCGAACAGGTTGCTCATCACGAAATCAAATTTTTGCTCTATCGACAGTGCATTGGATATCACTTTACGGGCTGTAACTATGTCGTCATGCTCTGTCTGCTCAATCGGGATAACAACTCGTTTGCCAAGAACTGCACGTGTCAGAATGTATGACATAGGGGGCTCCTTGCTCATTGGACTCAGGATAGCCTACCTCAAACGCATCTGAATTTTATTTCCGTCTTTGGAAAGCCACCAAGGATGAAGGGTGGCTGAGCATCCTTCTCGCTGATCATCTCCAACGTTTTCCCCTTTGAATCGCAAAACTGCCCTGCTTCGCCGAGAGCTTCCGCCTTCAAAATTCCCATTCCTGTAAAACCGGTAGCTGCTTGCCGCGACACGAAATAAGTATCCTTGCCCGTAGCAACGACCCCAGAATTCGCAGCGCAACTAGCAATTAAAACGCAGCCCATGATAATAATTTTTTCATTGCTTCTCGATTAGTTCTGTCACGTGTAAACACAATAATACGCCCAGAAAATGTCATCAACAACTCAATTCCGTGCGCTCTGCGTACACGTTTGCCCATCACCTGCACTCAATCTCAATCCGCCTGACCTTTTCCGCCTTAAGTTCGAACAACGTAATCATGCACAGCGTCAGCCAGTCATCCAAACGCCGCGAAATCGAGATCTCCCCAGCCTCACCATAAAAGCAATCAAGCCACTTCCCCTCCTCGAAGCCCGATCCGCCCAGAGCGTATGAAGTCGAATACGCCTTCAGGTCCCCGTTCACTGCATCCCCGCGAAGGCGCAGCAGGCTTTCCGGCGGACCAGCAGACATGCCAGCGGTATGCAGGCGCAGGGGCAATGCAGCAAATGGCACCCACTCTGACGGAGTATTGGCCTTCAAGGATGTCGGCTGAATCTCGGCCGGACAGCGCACCATCGGCGTCGCATCGGCAAAGCTGGACATGGCGAGCGTGCCACCAAATAGCAGCATCGACGCAATCGTGTTTGCTTTGCTGCACACGTTCACTTGCACGAAACATCGATCCGGCGCGGCTGGTTAGCTCGCCCCTTGAAATGCGTAATCGTGCATGCGGTCAGCGAGTCGTCCAGCCGTCGTGAAATAGTAAGCTCTCCTGCCTCCCCATAATTGCACGCCAACCACTTCCCTCGCTCATATCCGACCTTACCGAATTCGTATAGCGTGGACGGCGGCTCGCCTCTTTGGTGCAGGTCTACCCCTCGTAGTTGCGACAGCGATTCTGGCGGCCCGGAAGACATGCTCGCCGAATGGAGCGGCAGGGAAAACTCGACAAATGGCCGCCACTCGGCGCCTGCCCGAATCTGGATGGATGAAGCAGGCAGCTCGCGCGGGCAGCTGGGCGGAGCAACGGCGGGATTATCCGCTGCCGCGACACACGGCAACAGGAACAGCCAACCGGCGGCCACGCGCCGCAGCGGAAACGGCGCGCTCATTCGATCACCGAAAAAGCGAAGCAATTGTCTGACGGCTTGAAGTAGGTCCCGTCGTCGAAGATCTCCTTTCGCTCGATGAACCGCTTCGAAATCTCCCTCTTCAGTGGGCCTGGCCACTGATCGATCACCCATATGCCGGTGCTGACCTGTCCCAGGTAAAACCCGGAGTGCTTGTGATCTGGCCGTGTGGGGTAGCGGCCTTTTCAAACGTGGCGATTGCAGTGCCGGGAAGGATATTCTTGTTGCCCATCACGGGTATCCCCTGCTTCCATGCGGACGTGTGCGGCGCGGAGGTATAACGGCGGATGAGCGCCACGCATTCTTCATCCTCCAGCTTTGGTTGGCCGTCGAGTAGCCGAGCATTTGCATAAACGTAAGCCATCGTCATCTCCTCTCAAGTGCGGATGCCTCGATGCTCAATGGAAAGTACATCCGCGATCTTGAGACGAGGCAAAGCCCACTCGACCAATCCATCAGAGCAGTCCGGCCGGCCCGGCACGGCACGGCGATCCGGCGGTAGGTGATCAGCACGTTGCGCTCGACGGTGGCGCTAAGCCTACAATGTACGAGATCGGGACCACATCCATCTAAAAAGCTGCGAACACGCGCCTGATCTGGATGATCGATAATGCTCAAGATTGCCTTGCCCTACATCTTGGCCATGAGCCCCGCCATCTTCTCATAGTGCTTGAATCCGAAGTCGCACCTTAGCTTAGTTTGTGAGTAAGGCGGATCCCGGTAAAGAAGCTGTGCCCTGGTTGTAATGCTCGATGCATTTTGCCAGCCCAAGTCTCGGTATGTGCGGTAGACAGCCGCAGATGAGTAGCTGGCAAGATTTCCGCGATTAGCAGCAGCTCGATCGGCGACGTAGTCGGCGCGGCGCCCCACATATCGGTGAAATCGCCCAACGATTTCACCATCCCTAGGACGGCCTGCTCAGATAACATAGGCTATCTGTAGAACTGTTGCTTTATTGTCACAGTGACTATTCGTGAGAATCTCCACATGTTTTCTTTATAAACTAGGGCCAGTTCGGAGGAAAAATGTTCAACATAAATTCTATTCGCAGCATCATTGTCATAGCACTGCTCTCCGCTGCAATATCAAACGCTGTTGCAGGCGTCCGAATTCTCGACCCCGCTGAAACTAGCCGAAGCAATTCTCTTACCCAGAAGAAAATAGAATATCTAGTCGAATTAGCAAGGTACCCGCAAAAAATATCGGTTAGAACCGTCGAGCATCTCTTCGAAACAAATTTAAAAAAAGGTTTCTGTACGGACTATGACTGGGCGTGTCGCTGGGGCGCCGGCCTCGAGGATGACCAAGCGAGCCTCACGAACGTCTTTCTGCCGAATGAAAAGGCAAGAAGATACCGTACTGGCGGACGTCTGATGCTCGAGATTCCGAGAAATACATGCATTGCGGTAGAAGAGATCGCGGATCGCCTTCAATCGAAGCCGATGCCGTTACCGGATCTTCCTGCGCACCCGTCCTTCTCGCAAGCCGAGGACACCGAAGTAACCGAAGTTATGCTGGAGTTTAGAAACATACCTGAAATGAGCAAGCAAGTAACGATCACTTCATGGACGCAGGCTGACTGTCTTGTTCGATTAGAGCTAAATGCACTGATAAAATACGAGGACTGATATGGCACATTTTCCTGTTGGGTATGATATTCAAAACCTTTTGCAGTCAGTAAACACGCCCATCGCGGACGCCCAGGAAACACGCTTTTTTGGAAATGGCGGATCGATCATGATGGTAGAAAGTACGGGAGCGAATTACGTAAAGGGCGCCGTTGTAAACGGAATCGTCCAGCCCGGCACAATCTTCATCGGTACTTATGCGGTTGACCGGTATGCGGCAGCCGCCGAGCTATCACCTATCCAAGCTGCAAAAGCAATGGCAATACACGAGATGGGGCATGCTCGATATCAACAGTCGATTTACCAAGCACAACCCGGCGATTCCGCGCCTATGGATGCCAAAGTGGCGTGGTGCATGCTTCGGGAGGGTACTGCATCCTTCTATGCCTTCACCGTTGCGAAGGAAATGGGTTGGCACGTAGTCGCAGGCACAAGTAAGACACCCAATCTATACGATACCATTGAGGCTGCCTTGGGAAGCATAGATCCGCGCTCAAGTGTTTACGAACAGGTGGGCATTGCTGCGGCTAAAGCCGCCTTTGCCGCAGACCCTCAATATGTTGCGTACTGCAGCAACCCAAGTAACTGGAATAAACCCAGCTATATCCCACCGTCGCCACCGTCCACCAGCCCTGGCGGTCCAGGGACAGGCAGCGTTATTAATAGCGTTTATGATTACCCACCAGAGCCCGGAGGATACTGGCAGCCTGTGCCTACCCATCCCAGCGATGTCGTCTTACCTGACCCATTGCGTATTACCGAATCTGACATATTCATGCCGCCAGAAACGACTGAGGGCCAAACAAGCTTATATGCTGTCGATAACAAGCACTCCGAAGCGATACTTGCCGACCTCGTCGGGGTACAAACCGTCGCTCAGGACACGTTAGCAATGTAATTCTTACTGGCAAAAATACTTCTCGAACTGCTTGACGAGCTGGGTACCACGGGGATGCATTGCGATACGCAAGCGCCCCCGTCGCACCGCCGCAACACACCTCCCCGGCAACACTTTCCTCCCCTCCCCCGCCCCACTCTGCCGCCAATTTCCGCCAAATAACCCCAAATTCCCCGCTTCAACTGTCAAAAAGAAACTTAGAAAAAACTTAAGCAAGCTCGAATGATTACAAAAAAGGCATGCAATAATTTTATTGCTTGTTGGGCCAGCCCAGCGGGTATTCCCCCAATCCACCATGAAAGAGAACGCCATGAACATCTCCAAGTTCTTCCGTACAGCGCTCGCGATCACTACCCTGTTTGTCGGCTTCACGCAGGCAGCAAAAGCCGATATCGTCACCTATACCGGCAACAGCGCCGGCGGCCCCCTGGTGGATCTGTCACCATTCGGCTTCCCCGGCTCCGCGCCGTACAGCACGCTGGAATTCACCGTCGGAACGGATGGGCTGTACACCTTCCAGACCACCGCCACGTACGACAGCGTGATCGTCCTGTACGAGAACTATTTCAATGATGCCGATGCCACCGAGAACTTCCTGACCGGCAACGACGACGACGTGTCGCTCACCACCTCCGCCTTCGCTTGGGATCTGACCTCCGGCACCCATTACACGCTGGTCATTACCGGCTACGAAAGCGAGGAATACGGCTACTGGAGCACGACCATCGGCGGCCCCGGCATCATCACGGCGGTGCCGGAACCGTCCACGTGGCTGATGCTGGCGTTCGGCTTGGCGGCGGTCACCTACGCACAGCGTCGCAAGTCGCTGCGCTGATCGTCGAAAGCGGAGCTCCGGCTCCGCTTTTCACTTGCACCGCCCTCGCCTCCCCCCGCTCAATTCCCTTCTGCAACCATCCTTCACCAGTAACAACCCGTCTGTGCGGCCTCTGCGCAACAACTCGGCAAATTCCTATATTTTTCTTTTAGTTACAATTTTTACATGCAATAATTGCACTACTCCTGCGTTCGCCAGGCTTGCCCCTGTAAACCCCTCTGAAAGAAAAATATGAACATCACGAAATTCATCCGGACCTTTGTCGCCGTCAGCGCGCTGTTTGTCGGCGTCATGCAAACCGCGAAAGCCGATATCGTCACCTTCACTGGCGACGTTACCGGCGACGTCACCTACCATCGCCCGCTCGAGAGCCTGACCGGCCTGTCGGGCGTCGGCACCGATGTCGGCTACGACACGCTGACGTTTACGACGAACGTGACCGGCGACTACACCTTCCTGAGCTCGGCCAGCTTCGACCAGATCATCTATCTGTACGCTAATGCCTTCAATCCGGCCGCCCCGCTGACGAATGCCGTCATCGCCAACGACGACCTGCTGAACTTCCGTACCTCCGGCTTCGAGACCACGCTGACGGCTGGCGTCACCTACTTCCTGGTGACGGCTGCCTTCGACAACGGCGACATCGGCAATTACTCGGTGACCATCGCCGGTCCTGGCCTGGTGAGCGCCGTGCCGGAACCATCGACGTGGCTGATGCTGGCCCTCGGCCTGGCAGCAATCACCTACGCACAACGCCGTAAATCGCAGCGCTGATCCACCCCGCGGAGCTACGGCTCCGCGCCCTCCTGCGGTCTCCTCCTACAGCAAGCCATCCGTCGCGCCTATTCCGGGCCGACGGAGCACGCCTTACGATAGTGCGGAATTCACCCGAACAGGAGACCATCATGCAGAACCAAGGCAAAGACAATCAGGGCCGTCCACTGGAACAGACCACCCGCGACGGCACGAGCAGCGCCGCCACGCTGGGCACCGGCGCCACCGGCGACAAGCAGCCCGGCTCCAGCACCGACGCCGGTTACGACGAAGCCGTGCGCACCCCATGGAACAGCAGTTCCCCTCAACCCGGCCGCACCGACGACCTGCTGTCGCCCGGCTCGGCCGCCGACCAGAATGGCGAAGGCTTTGTTGGCGGCGAAGGGACGCAGGACATTTCCGACAAGACGAGCGACCGCGGCAGCCGCACCGGTGCCGGCCCCGGCAACCGCCAGTCGGACGATCCGGAGCGCGAACAAAGCCTGTCCAGCGGCGGCCGCCCCAGCGACCCGACTGGCCTGCAGGGCGCAGCCGGCAATCAGCAGGCCGACTGACCGATAACAAGGGCCAGGCCAGGGGCAGCGCAGCGCCCCTGTTGCTGCTTTTACAGCACAATCAAAACAAATCCACAGAACAGGAGCAGCCATGAGCGACACCATCCACCGCAACTTCAAGACCATCGAAGACGCCGAAGCGGCCCGCACGGCGCTGCTGGACGCAGGCTTTCACGCCTCGGCCGTGCAACTGAACCTGCACAACGCCGGCACGCCCGGCACGACCGAGAGGGCCGTCGAGAACATCATGGATTCGCTGACGCCGGACGATGCGGACGATACCGATCACCCGGCCGCCCGCCCCGCCGCGCTGCTGACGGTGGACATCGACACGGACGTCCACCGCGAGAAAGCCACCACGATCCTGCTGCGCTACGGCGGCGTGGAGGCATAAGGAGTTACGCGGCAGGGTGCTCGAACACCTGCCGCAGGTAAGCCAGGAACGTCTCGTCCTGGCTCATCGTCTTGCCGGGCGAGTCGGATAATTTCGCCACCGACTGCCCGTTGCAGCGCACCAGCTTCATCACGATGTTCAGCGGCTTCAGGCCCAGGTCGTTGGTCAGCCACGTGCCGATGCCGAAGCCGGTGATGATGCGGTCGGCGAAGTGGCGGTACAAGTGGATCGCCTTGTCCAGGTCCAGCGAATCGGAAAACACCAGCCGCTTCGTGTTTGCATCGATGCGCAGCCTGGCGTAGTGCGCGACCGCCTTCTCCCCCCACGCCACCGGATCGCCCGAATCGTGGCGCAGCCCGTCGAACAGCTTGGCGAAATACAGGTCGAAGTCGCGCAGGAAGGCATCCATGCCCACCACGTCCGTCAGCGCGATACCCAGGTCGCCGCGGAATTCCTGCACCCAATCCTCCAGCGCAGCTTTCTGGAAATCGCGCAGCCGCACGCCGAACGCCTGGAACGACTGCATATACTCATGGGCCATCGTGCCGATCGGATGGATCTTGTAACGCTTCGCCAGATACACGTTCGACGTGCCCTTGAAGAACTCCGGCACCTCGGTGGACAGCCGCTCCACCACCTCGTCGTGCCAAGCGGCGGAGAACCGGCGGCGCACGCCGAAGTCGGAAAATTCAAAGGGATTGCGCAGCGACGGCAGCTTGCCGAACTCCTTCAATGCCGCGATCTTGGCACCGAGCCGGCGCCGGCCCTCGGCCAGTGCCGCGGCCTGGTCGAAGCGGCGGAAGTACAGCTCGTTGACGATGTACAGCACGAAGATCTCGAAGCCCATCACGTGCACCTGCGGGCCGCGCGCGTGGATCAGCAGCTGTTCGCCATCCGTCTCCACGGTGATGAACTTGCGCTGGAAGCGGAACACGGTGAGGAAGTCGACGAAGTCCGCCTTGATGTAGCGGAGCGAACTCAGATACGCCAGCTCGTCGTCGGTGAACTGCAGCGTGCACAGGTGGTCGAGCTGGCGGTTCAATTCTTCCTTCAGGTCCGCCAGCGGATAAGCGGGCTGGTTGCGGCACTTGAATTCGTATTCGGCATGCGCGCCCGGGTGCCAGTGCAGCAGCGCCTGCCACATGGAGAATTTATAGAGGTCGGTCTCGAGCAGGCTGCGCACGACGGGTTGGAAGGCAGTCGTCATTTCACCGTCCCGCATTCACGAGCAGGTCCTGCAGCACGTCGCCGGCCTGGGCGAACTGCACGCCCTTCGCGCGCATCGCGTCGAAGAAGCCGCGCTGCTGCGCCTCGAAGCCCTGCACGGGGCTCATGCAATCCATGATCAGCACGAGCCGCGACGGGTCGCCGATGTGTTCGACCACGTGCTCCGTGGTCGCCTTCACGCAATGGCTGCCGGCCTCGCCGGCCACGTACACGCGGTCGGCGGATTTGAGGCTGTCGATCAGCGCGCGGTTCAGCAGCGTATCCGGCTCGGCCTTGTCGGGCACCTCGGCCATCACGGCGGAGTAATGTTCGGTGTACGGATTCGAGCCCTTGGCGATCTTCGCCACCACGCCAAGCGCCGCGTCTTCCCAGCCGTTGTAGGCCTTGCGCACGTCGGCATGCACGTTGTGGCCCCACGTACCGATCTCGCAGTGGACGGGCCACACCATCAGCTTGTAGCGGCCGGCCGCCTCCAGCGCGTCCAGATAAGCCAGCGCACGCCGGATGGCACCGGCATCGCGCGGCACATAACGTGCGGCGCGCACGTCGGCGGCGGTGATCTCGGTGAACGGCGCGACAGGGGCGCCATCGCCGGCCACCCAGAACGTGGGATGCGCGATGTGATAACGGTGGTGGGAGTCGAGCGTGACGGTGATGGCGGCAATGCCGTCGCGGCCCCGTTCGATCAGCTGCGCCAGCCGCAGCATGTCGGCGTGGGCGCCCGGTACGGGCAGCGTGGGCGCGGTGTCGCGGGGCAGATAGTCGCTCGGCAGATCGCAGAAGTCGTTCTGCGGATCGATGACGAGCAGGTGCAGGCGGTCTTTCATTCACGGCTCCGTGGCAGGTATGCCAGCATCATACCTTCTGCCACGGATTCCTACCGGGCCACAGGGGCCCGTGCTTATGCTGCCTATGCTGCTTAGGCGGCCAGCGCGTCGATCGACTGGCGGCCTTTGGCCAGCGTGTCGGCCACGGCCTGCTCGCCCAGCGCCACGCCTTCGGCGCGGATGAAGTTCACGTCGGTCAGGCCGAGGAAGCCCAGCACGGCGCGCAGGTAGGTGGCCAGGAAGTCGTAGGCGGCTGCCGGGCCTTCGCTGTACACGCCGCCGCTGGCGGTGAACACGTACACCTTCTTACCGCCCAGCAGGCCGACCGGGCCCGTCTCGGTGTACTTGAACGTGCGGCCGGCGCGGGCCACGTGGTCGATGTAAGCCTTCAGCGTGGATGGCACGGAGAAGTTGTACATCGGCGCGCCGATGACGATCACGTCGGCAGCTTCCAGCTCGGCCACCAGCTCGTCGGACGTCTTGATGGTCTGCGCCTGCACGGCGTTGTGCTGGTCGGGCGCGGTGAAGAACGCGCCGATCATTTCTTCGTTCAGGTGCGGCACCGGCTTGGCGGCCAGGTCGCGCTCGACGATCGTGTCGGCCGGGTGATTGGCTTTCCATTTGGCGACGAATTCGGCCGACAGCTGGCGGGACAGCGAGCCCGAGGAACGGACGCTGCTATTGATGTACAGAACGTTTGCCATGATGAACTCCTGGAATATGGGTGATTGCAGGCATCATAGAACGGGTTTAAGATCGATGGAATGCTCTATTTTTCTATCTAAACTATCGATTTTCTGGATATGCGCGACCCCGGCCAACCCTCCCTCGACCAGCTCCGCGTCTTCATCGCCGTCATCGACCACGGCGGCTTTGCCCATGCGGCGCGGGCGCTGCACCGCACACAGTCGGTGATCAGCTACACCATCGCCAACCTGGAAGACCAGCTCAACGTGGCGCTGCTGGACCGCAGCAAGCGCAAACCCACGCTGACGGAAGCGGGCAAGGCCATGCTGGCCGATGCGCGCGCCGTGTCCGGCAAGGTGGACAGCATGCGCGCCCGCGCCAAGGCGCTCGGTGCCGGCCTGGAAGCGGAGATCTGCGTCGTGGTGGACGTGATGTTCCCGATGTGCATGCTGGTCAAGGTGCTGGAGGCGTTCCAGCAGGAGTACCCCACCGTGTCGCTGCGGTTGCAGACCGAGGGCCTGGGCTCCGTCACGCAGATGGTGCTGGACGGCCGCTGCCAGCTGGGCATCGGCGGCATGCCGATGGTGATGTCGAACGCGCTGGACCGCCAGCTGGCCGGCCACATCACGATGATGCCGGTGTGCGGCCCCGCCCACCCGCTGGCGCAGCTGGAAGGCATCGTGCCGACGGCCGCGCTGCGCGAACACCTGCAGCTGGTGCTGACGGACCGCAGCACGCTGACCGATGGCCAGGACTTCGGCGTGCTGGGCCTGCGCGACTGGCGCCTGGGCGACCTGCATTCGAAGCACGCGCTGCTGCGCGGCGGCATCGGCTGGGGCAGCATGCCGGAAGCGATGATCAGCGAGGATCTCGCCAACGGCCGCCTGGTCAAGCTGCGCGTGCAGGACGGCGATTCGCTGGAGTATCCGCTGTTCGCCATCCACCGTTCCGACAACCAGCTGGGCCCCGCCGCCACATGGCTGAAACAGCAGTTCATCGATCTCGATTACACCACGCCGCACGGCGCGTATTGAACGCTTCCTGAGCCTTCCTACAGCCGGCCAAGGCGTGCACCTACACCCTTCGGTTGCCAGCTGTCCTACGATGAAGACCTGACCGGCCAAGCCGGCAACATACATCGTTCAGGAGACGGATCATGACAGAGAGAGGCAAGGCGGAAGACGCCGGCTACAAGACCGAAAGCGGCAACCACGCCGCCGGCGGCATGGCCAACGACACCACGCAAATGAAGGCACCCAATATGGACAACGGCAACCGCCAGAGCGGCGTTGCCGGCAACTCGGGAGGAATCGACATGACGGAACAATCGATCGGTGGACAAGGCGCGCAGGACGGCATCCGCGGCACGCCGTCCGGCACGCAAGACGGCCAGAGCGGCCAGGGCATCGACCAGGGCGGCCGTAATCAACAAAGTGCGCAGCAAAGCGCGCAGGGCCGGCCCGACGTGGCGACGGACAACGGCAACCGGCAATCGGTGCAGCTCGACCCGCAGGAACCGAACCGCAACGAATACGGCGACCAGCAGACGGGCGCCACGTCCGGCGAAGTGGGCGACGGCCAGATGAGCGGCCAGCGGCTCGGCCAGGACCAGCGCAGCGACAGCCAGCAGTCGGACCGCCATGGCGGCATGCAGGGTGCGCGCGGCGCGGAGGCCGGGCACGATATCGATGATATCGGCGGGAAGCGGTCGGGTGGCGGGGCGTCGCGGGGTGAAGATCAGCGTTGAGGTTGGGGACGATGGGGACTGTCCCCGGTTTCATGGGGCCTGTCCCCGGGGTTGTTTTTTTGCCTTGCATATTACAGTCAAAGGCAAAGTCAAGAGCAACCCCGGGGACAGTCCCTTGCAGGGACAGTCCCCTTACATCCCCACCGCGCGCAGCCGCGCCTTCAACCGCCGCACCTCCTCCGTCAGATCCACCACCAGTGCCGCCACCTCATCGTTCGCCTCGAAATCGCGCTCGATGCGCAGCAGGCTCCGCGCGCGCACCAGGTCCACGCTGGTAAACCGCCACGCTTCCGGTGCCGCATCGGTACCGCCCAATAAAATCCCCGTCTGCACGCGCTGCACGACCCAGCCCGTATCCACGGCACAGGCCCGCGCCAGTTCGTCCAGCGTCAGTGCCGCCTCGTCGAGCAGCACGCCACGAATGGTTTGTTCGCTCATGGCTGTCTCCTTTTATAAACCCGCACGCGGGTCGAAGTTCATTTCGCGCGCCATCTGTTCGTACAACGCCTTTGCCTGCGGCGTGTCGGCCGGCGGCAGCGCAATCTCCAGCAGCAGGTACAGATCACCCGCCGCCGCCGAACCGGCACCGGGAATCCCGCGCCCTTTCAGCCGCAGCTTGCGGCCGCCCTGCGATTTCGCCGGCACGGTCACGGTGACGCGGCCCGATGGCGTGGGCACGGCGATCTCGCCGCCAAGCGCTGCTTCCCACGGCGCGACCGGTACCGTTTCATAAACGTCGCGGCCCTCGATGCGGTAGCGCGGCTCGGGCGCGAAGCGGATTTCCAGATAGAGGTCGCCGGCCGGCGCGCCGCCGCTGCCTGGTTGGCCCTGCCCCGCAAGACGCAACTGCTGGCCTTCGGTGACGCCTTTCGGGATCGTCACGTTCAGCGTGCGCTCGAGCGTGATCACGCGGCCCTGGCCATCGGGCTCCGGCACGCGCATGACGATCGTGCGGCTCGCGCCCGTGTACGTGTCCTGCAGCGCGATCTCGATGGCCGCGTGGCTGTCCTCGCCCTGCATGCTGAAGGTCCGGCCGCGGCCACGGCCGCCCACGTGGGCAAACAGGTCGCTGAAGAAATCGCTGTCGGCGCCGCCGTGCGATTCGAAGCCCGAGCCCCAGTCCGGCGGCGGACGGAATTCCTGGCCGCCGCCGCGCGGCGCTTTCCCCAGCTCGTCGTAGGCCGCGCGCTTTTCCGCGTCGCCCAGTACGCCGTAGGCTTCGTTCAGTTCCTTCGTCTTCGCGTCGGCATCCGCTTCCTTGCTGACGTCCGGGTGGTACTTGCGAACGAGCTTGCGGTAGGCCTTCTTGATCGCCGCCTCGTCGGCCGTCTTCGGCACGCCCAGCGTCGCGTAGTAATCCTTGTATTCCACGGTTGGCTCTCCTGATGGATTCGATCACAAGATTACAACAAATCGTTTTTGGCGGTGCGTACAAGTGGCCGCACCTGACCGTTCGGACAGGCGCCGTTTATTACCACCGGCAGGGTAAAATGGCAGGTTCCCCCAGCCGATCGCAGCGCCTTTCATCGCACACCTTATGCCCTACTCGTTCACGTTCCCGAATATCCGCCGCGAAGCGGCCGCCTTGTGGCAGCTGGCATGGCCCGTGCTGATCGGCCAGCTGGCCACCGTGGGCATGGGCGTGGCGGACGTGGCGATGACCGGGCACACCAGCGCCGCTGAACTGGCCGCCGTGTCGCTGGGCGCTTCGGTGTGGTCGATCATCCTGGTCACCGTCAATGGCACGATGATGGCGATTAATACCGTCGTCGCGCACGAGGTGGGCGCCGGTGCGTATCACAAGATCCCCCACTCGGTACGGCAAGCACTGTGGAAATCGGTGGGTGTCGGCGTGGTGGCCGTGCTGGCCGCGAACCTCGCCACGCTGCTGTTCAATCACCTGTATCTGGCGCCGGAAGTGAATGCGCGCGCGTCGATGTTCGTGCACATCATCAGCATCGGCCTGCTGCCGTTCGCCGCTTACCGCGCGCTGTACGGCTACAGCGCCAGCATCAACCAGACCAAGCCCGTGATGGTGATCGCGCTGATGGGCCTCGTCGTCAACATCCTCGTCAACTGGGTGCTGATCTACGGCCACCTGGGCATGCCGAAGATGGGCGCGCTCGGTTGCGCGGTGGCCAGCGGCACCGTCGTGTGGTTGGACCTGATCGCGATCGTGCTGTGGATCCGCATCGCGCCGGCCTACCGCAGCTCCTACCCGTTCGACAAATGGGAATGGCCGCACTGGCCGGAGATCTGGAACATGCTGAAACTGGGCGTGCCGATCGGCGTCACGTATTTCGCCGAGGTCAGCGTGTTTGGCGCCGTCAGCCTGCTGGTGGCGCGCTTCGGCGTGATCACCGTGTCGGCGCACCAGATCGCGCTGAATTTCTCGTCGCTCGTGTTCATGGCGCCGCTGTCGTTCGGCATCGGCATGATCACCCGCGTGGGCCAGGCACTGGGCGAAGGCAATCCGCAGCGGGCCCGCTTCGCATCGTTCGTCGGCCTCGGCATGTCGCTGGGCTTCGCCGTGATCTCGGCGATCTTCATCGCCGTGTTCCGCTACCAGATCGCGGCGGCCTACACGTCCGACGTCGAAGTGCAGCAGATGTGCGCGCACCTGCTGCTGTTTGCCGCGCTGTTCCAGCTGTCCGATGCCACGCAGGTGGCGGCATCGTGCGCGATCCGCGGCTACAAGGTCACGCGGGGGCCGATGATCATCCAGCTGTTCGCGTTCTGGGGCTTCGCGCTGCCGGCCGGCTGCATTCTCGGCCTCGCGCCGCAGTGGCTGCCGTTCGCGCCGAGCGAGCCGATGTCCGCCAGCGGTTTCTGGATCGGCCTCGTGCTGGGCCTGACGGTGGCGGCCGTGCTGCTGACGGTGTACCTGAACCGGCTGTCGCGCGAGCGCGCTTACGGAACGGCCTGATCCCGAACGAAAAACGGCGAGGCCCGCGGTATTCCGAACGATCGCGCCTCGCCATCCCCCCGTCAGTCTGGTATCGTTCCGCGCTTGGTTCTACAACATTGTCATCAACCAACCGGGACTTTCATGCGCTTCATCCTCAGTTTCCTGGCCCTGCTGGCCGCCGGCTCGGCATCCGCCGACCGTCTCACCCTCGACCGCATCTACGACGATCCCGCACTGGCCGGCCCCGGCGTGCGTTCGCTGAAAGTCTCGCCGGACGGCGCGCGCGTGACGTTCCTGCGCGGCCGCGCCGACAACCAGTTCCAGCTGGACCTGTGGGAATTCAATATGAAGGACAAGTCGACGCGCCGCCTCGTCGACTCGAAGATCCTGGTCCCGGAAGAAAACCTGTCGGACGCCGAGAAGGCCATGCGCGAGCGCACTCGCACGGCCAGCCTGAAAGGCATCATCAACTACAGCTGGTCGCCGGACGGCAAGCAGATGCTGGTGCCGATCGCCGGCAACCTGTACCTGGTGGACGTGAACAAGCCGGATGCGGCGCGCCTCGTCGCCTCGGGCAATGTGACGGATCCGAAGATTTCGCCGAAGGGCAAATACGTGTCGTTCGTGCGCGACCAGAACCTGTACGTGATCGACCTGGCCACCGGCAAGGAACGCGCGCTGACCACGGACGGCAAGGGCACGCTGCACAACGGCGAAGCGGAGTTCGTGGCGCAGGAAGAGATGCACCAGTACACCGGCTACTACTGGGCGCCGGACGATTCGGCGATCGCCTACCGCCGCTACGACGAAGCGCAGGTGCCGGTGGCGCGCCGCTTTGAAATCTACGCGGACCGCACCGACGTCATCGAGCAGCGCTACCCGGCCGCCGGCGACAAGAACGTGGTCATCGAACTGCGCATCGTGAATCCGGCCACGGGCGACATCAAGAACGTCGACCTGGGCGAGAACAAGGACATCTACCTGGTGCGCGCCGACTGGACGGCCGACAGCAAGAAGCTGCTGTTCCAGCGCCAGACGCGCGACCAGAAGAAGATCGAGCTGATCGCCTTCGACCCGGCCACCGCCGCGCAGAAAGTGCTGGTCACCGAAACGGCCAAGACGTGGGTCGAGATCAACGACGACCTGCGCTTCCTCGCTTCCGGCAAGGGCTTCATCTGGTCGTCGGAGCGCACCGGCCGCACGCACCTCTACCTGTTCGACATGGACGGCAACGTCAAGCACGCGCTGACGAAGGGCGAATGGGGCATCGACAACCTGCTGGCCGTCGACGAAAAAGGCGGCAAGGTGTACTTCTCGTCGAACAAGGATGCCGTCATCGACAAGCAGACCTACGTGGTGGCGCTGGACGGCAGCACCGCCGACAAGCCGAAGCGCGTGACGCAGGCCGACGGCTGGCACGACACGACGTTTGCCCGCAACGGCGAAGTGTTCGTCGACACGTGGTCCGACCCGGCCAACCCGCCGCAGGTGTCGATCCGCAAACCGGACGGCACGATGGTCACCTGGCTCGAACATAACGAAGTCAATGCGGCGCACCCGTACTTCAAATACAAGGCCGATCACCTGCCGGTCGAATACGGCACGCTGAAGGCCAAGGACGGCCAGACGCTGTACTGGTCGATGATCAAGCCTTACCACTTCAACGCATCGAAGAAATACCCGGTGTACCTGTCCACCTACGGCGGCCCGACGGCGCAGCACGTGGCGCGCAAATGGGGCGACATTTTCGACCAGTACATGGCGCAGCAGGGCTACGTGGTGTTCCGCCTGGATAACCGCGGCTCCGGCCGCCGCGAGCGCGTGTTCTCCGACGCGATCTACCGCAACCTGGGCAAGGTCGAAGTGGAAGACCAGCTGACCGGCATCGACTGGCTGGGCCAGCAGGGCTTCGTGGATGCGAAACGCATCGGCGTGTACGGCTGGAGCTACGGCGGCTTCATGGCGCTGCGCCTTCTCTCTCAGGGTTCCGACAGGATCGCGGCGGGCGTTTCCGGCGCGCCCGTCACCGACTGGGGTCTGTACGACACGCACTACACGGAACGCTTCATGGACCTGCCGAAGGATAACGTCGACGGCTACAAGGACAGCACCGTGTTCGCCCACGTCGACGGCCTGAAATCGAAGCTGCTGCTGATCCACGGCATGGCCGACGACAACGTGCTGTTCACCAACAGCACGAAGATGATCGACGCCTTGGTCAACCGCGGCGTGCAGTTCGAGCTGATGACGTATCCGGGCGCCAAGCATGGCGTGGCCAATCGCGTGCAGCGCAAGCACGTGCAGACTTATATCGATGCTTTCTTCCGGAAGAATCTGAAGCCTGAGACGGAGTAATTTGGCGGGGGACTGTCCCTGCAAGGGCGGTACGGCGATCCGGCTGTCCCCGGGGTTGTTTTTGAAGTCGGTCGATTATTCAGCAAAGTCAACAACAACCCCGGGGACAGTCCCCAAACAAAACAGCCGCCCTCGGGCGGCTGTTTTTCATTGGCACTGAGCCAATCAGGGATTACAGACCCTGGCGGTTGCCGCGCTTGATGGTCGCTTCGTTGTCCAGTGCGTCTTCGACGGCTTCGCGGGCATCGCCCACTTTTTTCTGGATCTTGCCTTCGACCTGGTTGGCCACGCCTTTGGCCTGCTGCTTCGAGCTGCCGACCAGTTCACCAGCTTCCTGCTGGATCTTGCCGCCGACTTCTTTTGCCTTGCCTTTGATTTGATCGCTGTTCATGGTGAGCTCCTTGAATGTATTGCGGCGGGGCCCCAATGGCCCTCGCCTCGAACACACGCTGTTTCTCGTGTGGTTGTAGAAACTATACGGCTGGATACAAGCGCGTACCGTTCGTTCCCTAACATTGCAAGAACATCCATCAATTCACGAGTCCGGCGGCAGCCTGGCTTACCAGACGCGCACGCGTTGCTCCGGCGGCAAATACAGTTGCTGGCCAGGTTTCACGTCGAACGCGTTGTACCAGTCGTCCAGGTTGCGCACCGTGTAAGTACGCCATTGCGCCGGCGCGTGGCCGTCCGTGGTGACCTGGTTGCGCAACGCCGCTTCGCGCGACTTGGTGCGCCAGCTCTGCGCGTAGCCGACGAAGAATTGGCGGTCCGCCTCGGCCGTGGCCTTGCCGCCCTGCGACGTGTGGAAGGCATCGAGCGCGGCGGCCAGGCCGGCCAGGTCGGCCAGGTTTTCCGACAGCGTCAGCTGGCCGTTCAGCTTCAGGTCCGGGAAGGCCTGGTAGGTCGAGTACTGCGCCACCAGTGCCGCCGACGCTTTCTTGAAGTGCTCGCTGTCGGCGGCCGTCCACCAGTCGCGCAGGCGGCCTTTCGAGTCGAACTGGGCGCCCTGGTCGTCGAAGCTGTGGCTGATCTCGTGCCCGATCACGGCGCCGATGCCGCCGTAGTTCAGCGCGTCGGACGCGTTCAGGTCGAAGAACGGCGCCTGCAGGATCGCGGCCGGGAAGTTCAGCGCATTCTGCATCGGCATGTTGACCGCGTTCACCAGTTGCGGCGGCATCGACCATTCCTTCGCGTCGACCTTGGTGCCCAGCTTGGCCAGCTCCTGGCGGTAATGGAACAGTTCGCTGCGCACCACGTTGCCGAAGGCATCGTCCGGCTTGATGTCGAGGCCGTCATAGGACACCCATTTCTCCGGGTAGCCGACGCCCACGTACAGCGTGTCCAGCTTGGCTTGCGCTTCTTTCTTCGTGGCCGGTGCCATCCAGTCCAGCTTGTCGATGCGCTGGTGGAAGGCGGCGATGATGTTGACCACCATCTGCTGCACCTTGGCCTTCGCTTCCGGCGGGAAGTATTTTTCCACGTACATCTTGCCGACCGCTTCCGGCAGCGCATTGTCGACGCCCGACAGTCCGCGCTGCCAGCGCGCCCGCAGTTGCGGCGTGCCGGCCAGTGCGCGGCCGTAGAACTCGAAGCGCTGGTCGACGAATGCCTTCGGCAGCGTGCTGCCCAGGTGGTTCACCGTGTGGAAGGCCAGCCAGTCCTGCCATGTCTGCACCGGCATGCTGGCGACCAGCGCCGCGGCACCCGTCACGGCGCCCGGATGATAGACGACGAACTTATTCTGCTTCGCCAGGCCGGCGCTGTGGAAGAACGCGTTCCAGTCGAGGCCCGGCGCCTTCTTTGCAAAATCCTTGTCCGACCAGTGGTTGTTGGCTTTCAGGATGTCGGCCGATTCCTCGCGCGTGGCATGGACCTGCGCCAGTTTGCGCTCGAGCTCGAACACGCGGGCGGCGCGCGCTTCCGGCTCGGTGAAGCCGGCCAGCTTCAGCATGGCTGCAATGTGCGCCTGGTAGGCAGTGCGCAGCTTGCTCATGCGCTCGCTGTCGTCCAGGTAGAAGGCGCGGTCCGGCATGCCCAGGCCGCCCTGCAGCAGGTAGGGGATGTAGTTGTCGGGATCGTTCAGGCCCTGGGCGATCCACAGGCCGAACAGGTTTTCGGTCTGGAAGTTGGTGGCATTGAGCGGATCGACGTCGGCGCGCAGGCTGGCGCCCAGCGCCTGGGCCAGGCCCTTTCTGTCGCGGATCGCGGCGATCTTCTTCAGCTCGGCCTGCAGCGGCGCCGTGCCTTTCGCCTCGATGGCGGCTTCGTCCATGAAGGCCGTGTAATAGGCGGCCGCGCGTTTGGCATCGGCGGAGGTGGGATTGTTGGCAGCAGCCTCGATCAGGTCGCGGATGCGCTTGCTGGTTTCTTCCGCCGTCACATACGCGGCGCCCCAGCTGCCGCGGTCGGCCGGGATCTCGGTGGCGGCCAGCCAGGCGCCGTTGGCGTAGGCATAGAAATCGTCGCCCGGCAGTACCGCGGCGGCCGGTTCGGCACGGGCCGCGCCGATGGCCATGGCGCCGCACAGGGCGAGCGCGACGGCGGTACCAAGCGGTGCGCGGCGGAAAAGACGGAATGCTTGCATGGAGTGTCCCTTGATATCGATGAGTCTGGAATTGTAGGGCGCAGTCGCCCACCCTGCACTGTAACGATGCGTCGCGCCTGGCGGACGGTATTTGCGACAGGCTGCAGAATCGGGCGACCGCCGGCGAAATAACCGGAAGATAATGCCGGAGCCGCTTCGTCCGGGGAAAGTTCGCCGAAGGCCACAAAACACCTTCTGCACGGCGCCGAATGCCGTTATAGTTCACATACGGCAACAATACGAGAGGAGAGCACGATGACCCTGCAGGACCTGTTCGACAACCCCACCGCGCTGCCCACCGCGCCCAAGGTGGTGGAAGAACTGATCAGCAGCTTCGACAAGGCCTCTGTGTCCACCGAGGATATTGCAAAAAAAGTATCGCTTGACCCCGTGCTGAGCGCCAAGCTGCTGCGCCTGGCCAATTCCGCTTACTACAATGTGTCGCGCAGCATCGGCACGGTCGAGGATGCCGTACTGATGCTGGGCTTCGTTGCCGTGCGCACGCTCGTCATCAGTTCCGGCCTCGTCAACGGCTTCAAGTCCGTGACCGGACTCAACCTGCGCGACTTCTGGCGCTACAGCATGCGCACCGCCGTGGCCGGCAAATGGATCGCCAAGCAGACCGGCGATAACCAGGACCTCGCCTTCACGATCGGCATGATGCATGCGATCGGCCAGCTGGTGATCCATTCCGGCATGCCCGACAAGGCCGTTGCGCTGGACAGGATTTCCGCGCCGCTGGACGAGCGCCGCCTGCAGGTCGAAAAGCAGACGCTGGGCTTCTGCTACGCCGACGTGGGTGCCGAACTGGCGCGCCGCTGGCAGTTCCCGGCCGTGTTCTCCGATGCGATCGCCGCCTTTCCGGCGCCGCTGGCCGGCGAGCCGGTGGACCGGCTGGCCGCCATCGTCCACATCGCGGCCTGGCGCGCCCGTGCCGAACTGCAGAAACTCGATGCCGAGCAGCTCGCCAGCCAGTTCCCGCAGGCCGTGGCCGATGTGCTCGATCTGTCGGCCACGACCGTCATCGACGAAATGCCGCCGCTGGACGAACTATCCGCCGGCCTGGAAGAAATGGTACGGTAAGCACTCGCTTACTCCCCGAACCGCCGCGGACCTTGCACAGGCCGCGGCGGTTTGGCGTTTACGGCAATGTCGAAAAAAATTTCAAAATTATTTTTCAAAAACCCTAAAGTTCCGCCCGCTCCTGACGTTAATCCAGACAAGCAGTAATCCATTGACGTTTTTCAGGGCATGCCATGACCTCCACCGAAGTCCTCTCGATGTACGAAAACATTGCCGGCCTGACCAGCAAGATGGCGGTGGCGGCACAGATGAGCGACTGGAGCAGCCTGGACCGGATGGAAAACCAGTGCGCCGCCGAATCGGTGATCGCCATGGGTGGCGTTCCGGCCCTGGAAGGCACCGCCCGCCAGCGCAAGATCGACCTGCTGAAACAGATCCTCGCCAACGACCGCGCCATCCGCGACGTGACGGAACCGTGGATGGGCCGGCTGAACGGCTGATTGCCTGCCGCCTCGTATGAAAAAAGCGCCTGATGGCGCTTTTTTTACGTCTGTACAGCTGAGTTCGTGTCCAACCATGGGGTCAACCCCAAAAGTGGACACGAGCTGAGCAGTAATATGAACTTTACTGGCACACGGTTGAGCTCGTGTCCAAAAAGAGGGTTGACCCCATGGTTGGACACGAGCTCGGCCGTATTTTTCGTCAAGCCGCCTTCGCCTCGTCAGAAGCTGATTCTTCCGCCACCGATGGCTCGGTCCGTGGCTCATCATCCTCGCTGCTCTCGCGCCGCCAGCTCTGCCGCACGATAGTGCTCTTGCGCATCTTGGCGCGGCGGATGAAGTGGACCATGATGCCGAAGATCACCAGCAGCACGAGGCTGGCGCCGAACAGGATCGTCAGCATCTTCGGCCGGGACATTTTGATTTCCTTCTTTTCCTCGGGCTTTACTTCCGGCACGGGCTCTGGTTTCTTTGCTTCCGGCTCGGGTTTCCTGGCCTCTGGCGCAGGCGCTGCAGATGCCTCGGTTGCCTTCGGTGCTTCCACAGCATGCTCTTCGACGGCAGCCTCGACTGGCTTGGCAGCCGGGTCCGGAGCAGGTTTCACTTCTGCAGCAGCCACAGGCTTCGCCGCAGGCTGTGCAACCGCAGCGGGCGCCGGTGCAGCAACCTTCGCCTCATCCAGCGCGACCTTCGCCTGCAGCGCTTTCAGCTTGCCTTCCAGGTCCGCCAGCTTCTTCATCATTGCCGCATCCGGCTCGGGGGCGGCTTTCTCGACCTTGGCGGGCGGCGGTGCGGCGACCGGCTTTTCGACCTTGGCAATAGCCGGCGCCGGTGCAGCCTTCTCGGCCTTCAGCACGGCCCTTTGCTCCGCCGTTGCGGCAGCCAAAGCGGATTTGTCCGGCAAGCCAAGTACCGATTTACGGACCGGCGCAGGTTTCTCCGCTTCCGGCTCCGGCTTCGCCGGCTTTGCGACAGGTACCGGTTCCGCTTTCGCAACCACCGGCTCGGGACGAACCTTCGCCGGCTTCACTTCCTTCACATTCTTGCCGGCAAACGCCCGCTCGACCGCCTTCAGCAATTCCTTTTCGCTCTGGGTCGACTCCTTGCCGGGCGACGCGGACGCCACCAGCTGCACGGCAGCCGCACGCGGCGCCGGCTTCACGACAGGAGCAGGAACAGGAGCAGATGCGGCGGCCACCGGAGCGGTCGCGGGCACCGGTGGTCGGACCGGTGCCGGCGTCGGATCCGGCGACAGCCACAGCGTAATGCCCCGCACGCGCTCCTTGCCGCCGGACGTCAGCGCGAAATACAGGTGCACCACCTCGCCCTGCAGCGGCGCGCTCGTCGTCAGCCGCAGCACGCGGCGCTGGTCGCGCGGCACCACGGTGATGTTCATGCCGGCCAGGGCCGGCGCCATCTTCACATTGGCGCCCTCGAAGATGTCCGGGCTGGCAAGGCGCACCTGCAGGCCGGCCAGATCCTGCGTCGTCAGGTCGGTCAGCTCGATTTCGGCCGACAGCGGCTGGCCGATATACGAACGGACATTGGCTTCGCCCAGCTCGGCGGCATGGGCACCCGTTGCAACGGTCGCAGCAGCGACGGCCAGCGCGGCGAGGCGATGATTGATTGACATGGTGGCGGAGTGTTTTCCTGGGCGCATGGATGTTTAACGGCGGCAATTCCCACTTTTGAAGTGTTCAAACGGAAATTCCGCGCTGGAGTACACTAAAAAAATCCCATCTCACAGAGGAAGCCATGGAAAGCAGAAGCGAGCGTGACAGTTTTGGCCCGATCGACGTGCCGGCAGACAAACTCTGGGGAGCGCAGACGCAGCGTTCCCTGCACCATTTCCACATCTCCACCGAAAAGATGCCGCCCGAGCTGATCGCGGCACTGGCCAATGTGAAACGGGCCGCGGCCCGCGTGAACGTCGACCTGGGCGTGCTCGACAACGTGAAGGCCGATGCGATCGCCCGCGCCGCCGATGAAGTGTTGGCAGGCAAGCATCCCGGCGAATTCCCGCTGTCCGTCTGGCAGACGGGTTCCGGCACACAGTCGAACATGAACATGAACGAAGTGCTGGCCAACCGCGCGTCCGAGCTGCTGGGCGGCGTGCGGGGCGAAGAGCGCAAGCTGCACCCGAACGACGACGTCAACAAGGGCCAGTCGTCCAACGACATCTTTCCGACGGCGATCCATGTGGCTTCCGCCGTGGCACTGGCCACCGACGTTCTGCCCGCCTTGCGCCAGCTGCGCGCCACGCTGCAGCAGAAATCCGAGGCATTCACGGACATCGTCAAGATCGGCCGCACCCACCTGCAGGATGCCACGCCGCTGACGCTGGGCCAGGAATTCTCCGGCTACGTCGCCCAGCTGGACCACGCCGAGCGCGCCATCGAGAATGCCCTGCCCGCCGTGCTGGAACTGGCGGCCGGCGGTACCGCTGTCGGCACCGGCCTGAACTCGCACCCGGAATATGCCACGCGCATCGCCGCCGAACTGGCAGCGCGCCTGCAACTGGCCTTCCGCACGGCGGACAACAAATTCGCCGCGCTGGCCGGCCACGAAGCGCTGATCGCTGCCCACGGCGCGCTGAAAACGCTGGCCGCCGGCCTGTTCAAGATCGCCAACGACGTGCGCTGGATGGCGTCCGGCCCCCGTTCCGGCCTGGGCGAGATCACCATCCCGGAAAACGAGCCGGGCAGCTCGATCATGCCTGGCAAGGTCAACCCCACGCAGTGCGAGGCCGTTACGATGCTGTGCTGCCAGGTCTTCGGCAACGATGTGGCCATCACGATGGGCGGCGCCTCCGGGAACTTCGAGCTGAACGTGTACAAGCCGCTGATCGCCCACAACTTCCTGCAGAGCGCCCGGCTGCTGTCGGACGGCATGCGCAGCTTCGACGAACATTGTGCGCGCGGCATCGAACCGAACCGTGCGAGGATTGGCGAACTGATGGAACGCTCGCTGATGCTGGTGACCGCGCTGGCACCGCATATCGGGTATGATCGCGCCGCCCAGATTGCCAAGCACGCGCAGCACGAGGGATCGACATTGAAAGAAGCGGCCCTCGGCCTGGGCTTCGTCACCGCCGAGCAGTTCGACCAGTGGATCGTGCCGCTGGCGATGACGCAGCCGGGCGCCAAAGGCTGAGCGGACCGGGCGAGCCGGGGCCGCGACCATCATTATCTTTCCGATAATTTCAAACTCGACAATAACGTGCGCGGCCCCCACCCGGAACGAGGATAGAATGCAAAAAACGGAATTTGAACTGACGTCGGAATACATCGAGCTGAACCAGCTTCTGAAGATGGTCGGCGTGTGCGACAGCGGCGGTGCCGGCAAGCAGATCGTGGCCAGCGGCCAGGTGAAAGTGGACGGCAAGCAGGAGTTGCGCAAGACGGCCAAGATCCGCGCCGGCCAGCAGGTCACGCTGGGCGACGTGCGGATCGTCGTGCTGGGTCAGAGCGGTGCGGACGGCGCCTGATGGACACAATGAGTTGACGCAAATCCCGGCCACTGTGCGTGGCTATAGTGGTCGGGATCATTAACCGGGAGCGCGCCCATGGACCGCACTGAGCACCAAGAACAGCCACCTTCCCTGCCAAGCCAGCAACGCCTGATCGGCGATCTGCGCCAGGTGATCGAAAACGCCGAAGAACTGATGAAGAGCACGCATCAATACAGCGGCGGCATCCACCACTCGGTCCGCGCCAGGCTGGCCCAGGCGCTGGAAGTGGCGAACCAGGAACTGGAACGTATCGAGGAAGCGCAGCTGACGCGCATGATCGCCGCCACCCACGAAGCGAATATACGCTGCAACGACAGCGGCGGCGAAGCGAAAGTGCTGCGCGCCTTCCACTGACCGCTCACGGCGCCGGCGCGCGCAGCCCGGCAAACGCGCCGTGCGCCAGCCACTGCCCCAGCCGGGGCACCAGATCGAACGCCGGATCCACCGCCAGCGCGGCATCCACCGCCTGCGCCACCGTCCCGCCCTCTTCCAGCAACGCCAGTGCGCGGCAGCTTGCCGCGTCCAGCGCCAGCACATCCACGCGCCAGCCGGGCCGGTGGACCAGGCCATGGCTGGACTGCGCCATGTCGGCGGGAAACGCCGTCTCGATACCAGGCTGATGGGCCTGCCACAGCGGCACCACGTTCCACGCTGAAGCAAACGTGGCTGCGGCCGGGTGCCATTGCAGCCGGCAATCGCCGAATGTATCCGGCGCGACAGAGGCCAGCGTTGCCGGCGCCAGCGGCGCGGCATCCGCGGCGTAGTACGCGCGGTGCAGCAGCCATTCGAGACGCGCCATGTCGGGCAGGAACGGCCAGTCGGCCACGTGCGGAAAATCCGTGAGGAAGGCGGCGAAGCGGGCGCCGAACACGTTCAGGTCGGCGTTTTCGGTCGGCACCGCCTGGCCGTATGCGCGCGCCAGCGCGGCGAAGAATGCTTCGCCCACCAGTTGCCGGACGACCGGGTAAGCGGCGGTCAGCGTCTTCGTCCAGCCGCCGGTCAGGTTGCCCCGGTAGACGCTCATTCGCGCCGATACAGGATTCGCCCCCAGCAATGCCTGGGCGAATTGCTGCTGGACCTGGCCCAGCGGCGCGGCATCCCGCACTGGTCCCGGAACCGTTACCGATGCGTTCACCGACGGTGCGGCATACGGCGCGGCGAGCGCCGCGGCCCGCCCGGCCTCGGCCAGCAACACCGGCAGCGGCGGCACATCGGTATCCCACTCGATCAGCGTCGGCACGGCGCCGAAGCGCTGCAGCGCCGCTTCGTACAAGTTCCACACCGGCCCGGCCACCGCGGCGCCATGATGGTCGATGACGGCGTGCGGCGTGACGAGATGTCCGCCCAGATGGATTTCGCCGACGAGGCCGGGTGGAATCGCGGCCAGCGCCGCCAGCGCATCTTCGCCGTGGTTGCACTGGTTGACGTACAGATTATTGATGTCGAGCAGCAGCGCACAACCCGTGCGGCGCGCCAGTGCGACAAGGAATTCCGCCTCGGTCATCGCATCTTCAGCGAAGCGGATATAAGTGGAGACGTTCTCGACGAGTATCTGCCGCTGCAGCACATCCTGCACCTGCTCCACGCGGGCGGCGACGAGGCAGAGCGTGGCCTCGTCCAGCGGCAGGGGCAGCAGGTCGTGCAGGTTGCGCCCCTGGATCGCGCCCCAGCTCAGATGTTCGGAAACCAGCGCCGGTTCGGTACGCTGGACAAGTCCGCGCACCCGTTCCAGGTGATCGAGCGAAAAACCATCCACCGAACCGAGACCCAGCCCCACACCATGCAGGCTGACGGGGTAGTCGCGCCGCAGTCGTTGCAGCACGTGGGCGTCCAGCCCGCCCTCTTCCAGGTAATTCTCGGTGTGCACCTCGAGCCAGCCGACCGGCGGCCGGCCGTCGAGGAAATCGCGGTAATGACGCGCGCGCAGGCCGATGCCGATGCCGGCGGCGGCGCTCATGACGATCTTATTTAGCCGGCGGCGTGCCCTTGCCGCCCAGTTTCGCGCAACTGCCCTTGGCCACCCACACCCACTCGGTGGCCAGGTTGTCGGCCGGCGCCATCGAGGCGCAGCCGTGCGCGCCGTCGGACGCCGCGCAGTCGTTCTGGCCCGCCTTCGCCACGCCGTAGCATTTTTCCTTGTCCGCCGGCTCGGCGGCGCTGGCTGCACCCGCAGCGCATGCAGCGGCCAGCGCGGCTGCGATCATTGCCTGTTTATTCATGTGATGTCCTCGATTGCCGCGAAACCAGCGATTCTAGCGGAAGCGGCCGACCGTGCAACAAAAAAGCTCTGTCATCCGAGGTTGTCGAAAGCCCCGGAGCTGCCGAGGGCAACACGGGCAATTCCACAATCCCGAATGACACAGCCAACAAAAAAGCTCTGTCATCCGAGGTTGTTGAAAGCCCCGGAGCTGCCGAGGGCAACACAGCGAATTCCACAATCCCGGATGACACAGCCAACAAAAAACCCGCGGCACCGGATGGTGCGGCGGGTTCGTCCCGACAACAACGGCCAGCCTGCTCAGGCAGTGGTATCTCAGGCCGTGGTATTGATCTTGTTGCCCAGGTGGGCCGGCAGATTGGTCGAGCCCTGCACCGGCGGCAAGGCCTCGATCAGCGCGGCGGCGGACGATGCCTGGATGTCCATGGCCTTTTTCATCACGCTGATGCTGACGTCCTGGCGCGTGCCGGTATCGGCGATCGTCGTGGCCAGTTTTGCAATTCCCATTACGTCCATGTCATCCTCCGTTCAGCGGCCCACGAGGGCATATCCCTGGTTACGGATGGGTTGCAACAAACTTTAGGGCTTCGGCGCAATTTTTTCGACGAGCCAGGCCAGCACGGTTTCCGGCGCATCAAGGTCGAGCCACGCTACGCCTGGCCGCAGACCGGCCGGCCGGAGCTGGTTCGTTGCGACGGCCACGATATGCGGATCGTCCGGATACAGCGGCGCCTGGCCGGCCACGGCGCGATAGACTTCCAGCTTGTCGACCGGCCACGACTTGAAGCCTTCGACGAGCGTCAGGTCGGCCGGCGACAGCCGCGCGATCTGCTCGTCCAGCCCCGGTTCCGGCGCGCCGCGCAACTCGCGCACGATGGCGAAACGGTAAGGCGACGCCACCATCACCTCGGCCGCGCCGGCCCGGCGCAGGCGGGCGCTGTCCTTGCGGGGCGGCTCCAGTTCCAGGTCATGATGGCTGTGCTTGATGACATTGACGCGCAGCCCCCGTCCAGCCAGCTGCTCGACGAGAAATTCCAGCAGCGTCGTCTTGCCGCTGCCGGAACGGCCGACGACGCCGAGTACGCGCGCCCCGTCAAACTGAGTTCGATCCATCACTGCTCCTGTGTGCATGGGCCGTATTATACGCAGCGGCGCTCCCGTCCGCCGGCCGCGGACGGGCTAGGCACAAAGGCGCAGGCAGCCGTCAGGGCTCGGGACGGAACGGCCCGTCGTCGTCGTTGCCGGCAACCAGGCACAGCAGGCCGATGACGATCAGCAGGATCACCAGCGCGCCCGTTTCGGCATGGCCGGCATCGGGCAGGTAGGCGGCGCGCACGGGCGCGGCAACGGCGATCAGCGGCAAGGCGTACAGCAGGGATTTTTTCATCGCGGGCATCCTGTCGAAAAGACAATATGCGCAGCATGGCGATGTTGTGTGACGTGGGCATGACGGGCGCAATCGTGCGCCCGCTTGGATGTGTCAGTACGGCACGCGGTAGCGATAGCCCCGGAACGTAAACACGGCCCCCTTCGGCTCCAGCCTGGCCAGCACGACGCCGGGTGCCACTTCGTCCCCTTCGCGGCGCAGCACCTTGTCGATGAGGATCATCCGGTCGGCCGGATTCGGCGAGTACATATAGCCGCTCATTGCCACCGGCGGGATGGCACGCTGGATCGGTTCCGGCAGGTCGCGCAGCGCCTGGACCGGTTCTTCCTGCGGCTTGTCGGCCGACTTGTCGGCCGGCTTGGGCGCCGGCTCGGGAGCCGGCTTTGCCGCAGCTGCCGCGGCCACGGGCTCCGGCGGTTTGACGGGCGCCCTGGCCACCGGTGCGGGCGCAGGTGCAGGTGCAGGCAACACGGCCACCGGCGGTGGCGGCGCGGCCGGCGTCAGCACCGCCGGCGCGGCAACCGGCGCCGTCTGGCTGGCCTGGTACCACAGCACGCCGACCAGCCCGGCGATCACGGCGCCCATCACGCCGACGGCCGCGGCCAGCGGCAACCGCGCCGCGCTGCCGGTGCGTTGGGCACCGGTATCCAGCGTGGGCGCGTGGATGGTCGGCGTCTCGCCCAGCTGGCGCTCGGCCTGCGCTTTCTTCAATGCTTCGAGTATGTACGACATCTTATTTCGTTCCTGCAGCGGCAGCGGCCGGCATCAGGCGGGGTTCCCGCACGTCGCCCAGCCGGCTCAGCCGGATAAAGGTTTTCGGCCCGGCCACGCCGTCGGCCTTCAGGTTCTGCGCCGCCTGGAACTCGCGCAGCCAGGCCAGCGTCGTGCCGGCCAGCGGCTCGTTGTCCGCCGGCCGCCGTTCGCCGCGCAGCTGGGCCAGGCGGAAGGCCAGCCAGTCCACTTCCGCGCCGCGGTCGCCGGCCGTCACCTGTTCGCGCCATGCGGGCGGGGCGCGCCAGAAGGTGGTGAAGCTGCCGTCGTAACGGTTTTCCAGCTGCGCGGGGGCGACCGTCTGCCGCCTGCCGGCCACTTCCAGCGTGGCGCCCTTGCCGTCCAGCGCCAGCAGCAGGCCGTAGGTGGGCGCGGCCGGATCGTCGCGCAGCCTGATCACGGCCGGGCGGTCCAGCTGGCGCAGTTCGTTCAGCGTGCCTTTTACGCTGAGACAGCGCAGGTTCTGGCGCGCTGCGGCGGCGCAGGCATCGCCCTCTTCCAGCTTGACGTCCCACAGCGCGGCCAGCCGGCGCAGCGACGTTTCGCTGTCCGTCTTCACCGGTGCCGTGAGAGCAAAGCGGGCAGGCTTCGGCACGGTTGCCACCGGCTTGGGCGCCGGCGCCGGACGCGGCACCAGCTGCCAGGCCGCGGCCGCCGTCAGCACCACGCCGGCCAGCACGCCGCCGGCCACCAGCGGCCAGCGGGGCCGCGGCGCCGGTCCCTGCCCGTCGCCGAACACTTCGCCGGCGGCGCGACGCACGATCTTGCGCGTGACCTGCGCGCGATTTTCCACATAGGCACCCAGCAGCGCGCGGTCGCACAACAGGTTGATGCGGCGCGGCACGCCCTTGGTCAGCGCGTGGATCGGCGCGATCACATTGGCGGGAAACGGTGCCGGCCCGGCCAGGCCGGCCACGGCCAGCCGGTGGGCGATGTACTGGCCCGTTTCGGCCACCGTCAGCGAGCCCAGGTGGTAGCGGGCGATGACGCGCTGCGCCAGCTGCTCCAGTTCCGGCTGGGCCACCATCGTGCGCAGCTCCGGCTGGCCGATCAGGATGATCTGCAGCAGCTTGCGCTCGCTGGTTTCCAGGTTCGTCAGCAGGCGCAGCTGTTCGAGCACGGCGGGCGACAGGTTCTGCGCCTCGTCGATCACCAGCACGCTGTTGCGGCCCTGCGCGTGGCTAGCCAGCAGCCAGGCATTGATCGCGTCGACGTAGCCTTTCACGCTCGGCGCGCCGGCGGGCAGCGCAATGCCGAATTCGTCGCACACCGACTGCAGCAGCTCTTCCACCGACAGCTTGGGATTGAAGATGTAGGCCAGCTTGCAGTCGGCCGGCACCTGCTCGATGAAGCAGCGGCAGACGGTGGTCTTGCCGGCGCCGATCTCGCCCGTCAGCAGCACGAAGCCGCCGCCGTTGCCGATGCCGTACAACAGGTGCGCCAGCGCCTCGCGGTGGCGCTCGCTCATGAACAGGTAGCGCGGATCGGGCGCGATGGAAAACGGACTTTGTGTCAGGTTGAAAAATCGCGTGTACATAAAACCCTGTGGCCGGCGCGGTTCAGCGCAGTGCCGGGGGCAATGGCCTGAACTTGGCGCAGTAGATCTTCGAGCGGCGGTCGAAATAGACGATGCGGCCGCCCGCCTTCGCTTCCCTTACGGGCGTGGCGGAACTGCCGATTTTCGCATACCGGATGCCGTCCTGCTTCGCGATGGCCGCTTCGAGCTTTTCCGGCGTGGTGTCGGACACGGCGCCGACGAAGCTGTACGGGAAGGTTTCGTCGCTGACGATCACTTCGCGCACGGGGAAACCCCACAGCATCGCCTGCGGCGTGCGGAACCAGTAGGCGCCGCCGTCCTGCTTGTAGGGCTGGCCGAAGTGCTGCACCATGTAGTCGAAGTAGTAGCGGTTCGACGTCTGGTCGCGGCACAGCAGGCCATTGCCCAGGACGACACCGAAATGTGTGGGCACGGCAGCCACCGCGGCCGGCGCGGCAAGCGCAGCGGCAAGGGTGGCCGCGGCGGCCAGCGCGGCTACAGCTTTTGCAACCATTGGCGATGCGCGCTGATCCGGCTCTTCGCCGAGGCGGGCAAGGCTTCGTAACAGCCCGGGTATTGTTTCAATTCGCTTTCCCGTACCCGCTTTTCCTTGCCGTTGATAAGGAAAACATAGAGCGTTCCGCCTTGGTCGGTTATTTTGGTCCCTATGTACTTGATCATTTCCGATTTTCCTCCAGCGGGCATTATGACATCACCGATGGCCGATTGTGGCCCGCAACGGGTCGCCGGTGGCGCAACGGTGCGACATTCGTGGCGCTGCCGAACCACATTTCAGGACCAATTAATATTTGAGCATTAAATATGTTCTAATGTGCAAGCTCATGCATTCTAGGTTTCCCATGAAAATCCTTGCATCCTTCCTCATCCTGCTTGCGACAGCCACCCAGACGGTACAGGCTGCCAAGCCCGTCGCCCACGTGCCGGAGCTGGCCGCGTGGAACATCGCGGAACTCGATGACGTGACGCAGGGCTGGTACTTCACCGGCGAAGCGCTGGCCGACCAGCAGCGCGACGGCGCACCGTGGGCCACCGACCACCTGCCCCTGCGCCCCAATGCCGCGCTGGCCGAAGCGCCAGCCCCTGCGCCGGCCGTGGTTCCGGCGAGGGTCGCCGCGGACGTGCCAACGCTCCCCGAGCCCAGCATGATCTCGATGCTGCTGGTGGGGCTCGTGCTGATCTTCCTCAGCCTGGGCGGCGAGCGGCACGAAACGTTCAACAGCTGACCCGCGGCCCACCGGCGCCGTTCATCCGCTGCTTCTGCAGCTGGCACCCCGATTTCGCTCGTCCGTCTCGCCGCGCAGGCGCAAGGTGCCCGACTGGCCTATCGTGCAGGCTCCGATCCTCCGAGGCCATAACATGCACAAACAATCCGCCCCCGCCCTCCTGCTGGCCGTCTTCGCCCTGGCCGGCACCGCCGCCCATGCCGCGCCCCCTGCCAGCACCACCGAAACCCGCCAGACGGCGCCGTTCACCGCGCTCGAACTGTCCGGCCCGTTCGACGTGCAGGTGGATGCCCAGGCCGAACGTTCGCTGCGCCTGACGGGGCCGGCCAGGGACCTGGCCGAGATCGAAACCGTCGTCGAAGGCGGCACGCTGGTGGTCCGGCAGAAACGCCGCAACGGCTGGCACTTCAGCTTTGGCGGCAAGCAGCGCGACGTCGTCACCGTGGTCATCGGCGCGCCGCTGCTGCGCAGCCTGAAGAACGGCGGCAGCGGCGACGTCACCGTCGACCGCCTGCAGGGCGACGCGTTCCAGCTTGCCGTGACGGGCCCGGGCGACGTGCGCGCCAGCGGCAACGTCCGCGAGCTGACGGTGCGCGCAAACGGCAGCGGCGACGCCGACCTGCGCGGCCTGCGTGCCGCCACGCTGCGCCTGCAGCTGACCGGCCCCGGCGACGTGGAGGCGGCCGGCATCACGCAGGAACTGGCGGTCGAGGCCAACGGTTCCGGCGACCTGGACGTGACCGACCTGCAGGCCGACCGGGTCAGCGCCAACCTGTCGGGCCCGGGCGGCATGACGCTGCAGGGCCGCAGCCGCGACCTGCGCGTCAAGCTGTCCGGCTCGGGCGAACTGGAAGCCTGCTCGCTGCAGATCGAGAGCGGCACCGCGTCGCTGAACGGCCCGGGCAATGCCTGCATCGCCGGCACGATCCGCAAGTTCGACGCCGAAGTGCATGGCTCCGGCGACCTGGAAGTGCGCGGCCTGAAAACGGACACGCTGCGCACGGTGCTGACGGGGCCGGGCAACATGAAACTGTCCGGCACCACCGGCGCGCTGGAAGCAACGGTCAGCGGTTCCGGCGACCTGGACGGGCAGGACCTCGCCGCCGGCCGCACCCGGCTGCGCAACAGCGGCCCGGGCAGCATCCAGCTGCAGCAGGTCACCGGTTCGCTGGAAGCGGACATCGGCGGCCCCGGCGACTTCACCACCACCGTGGCGGCCGACAATGTGCAGCTGACGCTGACCGGTCCGGGCAGCGCTCACCTGACCGGCAAGACGGCCATGCTGACGGCGCAGCTGAGCAGCGCCGGCAGTCTCGACGGCCGCCACCTGCAGGCCGGCCAGGCCCGCGTGACCGTGCGCGGCCCCGGCAATGCGGTGGTCAATGTGCGCGGGCAGATCGAAACGCCGAACACGCGGCAGACCATCTCCGGCGAAGCCCGTCTCGTGACGATCGACCGGCGCGGCGTGCAGGACCGCAACTGAGGCGCGCCACGCCTTCTTCCAAGCCCGGCCGCGTGCCGGGCTTTTTGCTTCTGGTATTAGCCGGACCGGTATCCTCACATACCAACCGCAATACCATTTACAACAGCAAGCAATCCTCATGATATCAATGACTTACCCCATCCAAAGAGCGCGCCATGCACACGATATGGCGAGCCACGACAATACCAGTTAAATACCTGTTGACAAGCTGGTTTGGCCGCCCGTATAGTGGCCCACGGTTCCTTACTGACAACCAGCACATGATCGACTATCTCATCGGCGCCGATGGCGGCGGCAGCGGTACCCGGGTGCGCGTCGCCACGCCGGACGGCGCGCCTGTCGCGGAAGGCAGCGGCGGCCCGTCCGGCCTGCTGCACGGCATCCAGAAGGCGTGGGATGCCGTCGAGGGCGCGGCCGCCGGTGCCTTCGCCACTGCCGGCATCGCCGTGCCGCCCCGCGAGCGCGTTGCGATCGGGCTTGGTCTGGCTGGCGTACACAACAAACAGTGGGCCGCCGATTTCGTCGCCGCCAATCCGGGCTACGCCGCCGTGGCGCTGGAAACGGATGCCTACACCACCGTCCTCGGCGCCCACGACGGCGCACCCGGCGCGATCATCGCGCTGGGCACCGGCAGCGTCGGCGAAATCCTGTGTGCCGACGGCACGCGCCGCGAAGTGGGCGGCTGGGGCTTCCCGGCCGGCGACGAAGCGGGCGGCGCCTGGCTCGGCATGCGCGCCGTCAACCACATCCAGCAGGTGATCGATGGCCGCGTGGCCGGCAGCGCGTTTGCCGCTGCGGTGATCGACGCGTGCGGCGGCCAGCGCGACCGCATCCAGGTGTGGCTGGCCAGCGCCAGCCAGACGCAGTACGCGCAGATCGCCCGCATCGTGCTGCAGCACGCGGAATCGAACGACACGGCGCGCGGCCTGATGACGGACGCGGGCGCGCAGGTCGCATTGATCGCACAGGCACTCGACGTCACCGGCACGCTGCCGATCGCGCTGTGCGGCGGCCTCGGCGAACCGATGCGCCCTTACCTGCCGGCCGGCCTGCTGCAAAGGATCGTCGCGCCGCAGGGCGATTCCGCCGCCGGCGCGCTGCGGCTGATCCGGCAGTCCCTGCAGCCATGAGCGAAGGAGCGCCCGTGCTGGCCCAGTTCCGCGATTTCCATCCCGACGCCGCCAGCGACACGCCGCTGTACATGCAGCTGGCCAACCGCCTGTCTGACGGCATCGCCAAGGGCGACTGGCGCGCCAACGAGGCGCTGCCATCGGAGCGCGTGCTGTCCGACATGCTGCGCATTTCGCGCGTGACGGCCCGCAAGGCGATCGACCTGCTGTGCGACCGCGGCATGCTGACGCGCCGGCGCGGGTCCGGCACCTACATCACGCCGAAGCTGGAACAGCCGCTGGCGCGCCTCACCAGTTTTTCCGAAGAGCTGCGCCAGCGGGGCTTCACGGCCGGCTCCCGCTGGCTGGCGCGGGAGATCGGCATCGCCGCGCCGCTGGAGCTGCTGTCGCTGGGCCTGTCGCCGAACGTGCCGGTGGCGCGCCTGAAACGCCTGCGCACGGCGGACGACGTGGTGATGGCGATCGAGACCTCCACCATTCCCGCGGTGTACGTGCCCGATCCGAACGGCGTCACCGATTCGCTGTACGGCTACCTGGAAAGCCGCGGCACGGTGCCGATGCGCGCGCTGCAGCACATCCGCGCCATCAATGCCAATGCCGAACAGGCGAAGCTGGCCAATATCGCGCCCGGCACGGCCATGCTGCACATCACGCGCGTGAGCTATCTGGACACAGGCGCCGCGGTGGAACTGACCCACTCGTGGTGCCGCAGTGATTATTACGAATTCGTAGCGGAGTCGCGTCGATGAACGATGCCAATCAAATGAACACCATCCAGGGCAATGTCCTGACCCCCGGCGGCTGGACGGCCGGCACGATCACCTTCGGCGAGCGCATCGCCGGCATCGATGGCACGGCGGCCGATCCGCAGCTGAACGGGGACGACTACATCCTCCCCGGCTTCATCGACCTGCACGTGCACGGCGGTGCCGGCAAGGATGTGATGGAAGGCGGCGGCGCGGTCCACGCGATCGCCCGCATCCACGCCCGCCACGGCACGACGAGCATCCTGGCCACGACGATGACGGCGCCGCCGGAAGACATCGACCTGGCGCTGACGGCCATCGGCAACGCGGTGCGCAACCGCGGCAAGGGTGAAGCGCGCGTGCTGGGCGCCCACCTGGAAGGCCCGTATATCAACTCCGGCAAGCTGGGCGCGCAGCCGAACTATGCGCGCGCCGCCACGCTGGCCGAAGTCAAGCGCCTCGAACAGCTGGCGCCGCTGCGCGTGATCACCGTGGCGCCGGAAATCGCCGGCCACCTGGGCCTCGTGCGCGAACTGGCCGACGAAGGCGTGCGCGTGCAGATCGGCCACACGCTGGGTTCCTACGACGATGGCGTGGCCGCACTCGAACATGGCGCGGCCGGCTTCACCCACCTGTTCAATGCAATGAGCGGCCTGCACCACCGCGAACCCGGCATGGTGGGCGCCGCGCTGGCCCACGCCGAATTCGCCGAACTGATTCCCGACCTGCTGCACGTGCACCCGGGCGCGATCAAGACGGCGCTGCGGGCGATCCCGCGGCTGTACTGCGTCACCGATTCCACCGCCGCCACCGGCATGCCGGACGGCGAGTACATGCTGGGCCGGCACACCGTCCACAAATGCATGGGCGGCGTGCGCCTGCCGGACGGCACGCTGGCCGGCAGCACGCTGACGCTGGACCAGGCGCTGCGCAACCTCGTCGGCCTCGGGCTCGACCTGGCCGATGCATCGAAGCGCGTGTCGACGCATGCCGCCGACTACCTGGGCCTGCAGGAACGGGGCCGCCTGGCGGCGGGCGCCTTTGCCGACCTCGTGGTGCTGGACCGCGACCTGAAACTCAAAGCCGTTTATATCGAAGGAGAACGTGTTGACCTCAATGATGCCTAGCGAATCCATGATGCTGAAGGAAGCCCTGTCAGCATCCGAATGCGTGGCGCAGCAGCTGGCGCAGGATGCCGACCGCTACGCGGAACTGGGCCGCAAGCTGAGGAGCACGCCGTTCTCCACCGCGCTGACGGTGGCGCGCGGCAGCTCGGACCATGCGTCGAACTACATCGCCTACCTGATCATGGCGCGGCTGGGCCGCGTGGTGGCCTCGCTGCCGATGTCGCTCGTCACGCTGAACAAGTCGCCTTTGAAAACGCGCGACACGCTGACGATCGCCGTATCGCAATCGGGCCAGAGCCCGGACGTCGTCGAACCGGTCCGCTATTTCCGCGACGGCGGTGCCACCACGGTGGCGCTGGTGAACGACATCGACTCGCCGCTGGCGCAGGCCGCCGAATGGGCGATGCCGCTGCGCGCGGGCAAGGAGACCAGCGTGGCCGCGACGAAGAGCTTCATCACGTCGCTGGTGGCCGGTGCGCGAATGGTCGCGCAATGGCAGAACGATCCGGAACTGCTGACGGCCCTGCAGGCCTTGCCGGAAGCGCTGCTGACGGCCACGCAGGCCGACTGGTCGCAGGCCATCGACGTGCTGGCACCGGCCCGCAACATCATGGTCGTCGGCCGCGGCATCAGCTTCCCCGTCGCGCTGGAATCGGCGCTGAAATTCAAGGAGACGTCGGCGCTGCAGGCCGAGGCCTTCTCCGGCGCCGAGATCAAGCACGGCCCGATGGCGCTTATCGAGGATGGCTATCCGCTGCTGATCTTCGCCACGCGCGGCCCGACGCAGGCCGGCCTGCTGGCCCTCGCCGACGAGATGCGCGGCCGCGGCGCGCGCGTGCTGCTGGCGGCACCCGAGGACGTGGCGCAGCGCGACCTGACGCTGCCGGTGGCGGCCACGCCGGACCTCGATCCGATCGTTGCGATCCAGGCGTTCTACGTGATGGCGGCGAAGCTGTCGGCAGCGCGCGGGCTCGATCCGGACCAGCCGCGCCACCTGTCCAAAGTCACCAAGACCAACTGATTTTTCACACCGGCCGCGATGACTTCATTCAGATTGCTGACGGCATTCGCGGCTGTGGTGTTCAGTGCCGGCGCGCTGGCCAAGCCCGTGAACATCGAGTTCTGGACCTTCAGCATGAAGCCGAAGTTCACGCCGTATTTCACAAGCGTGGTGCAGCGCTACGAGGCCGCCAATCCCGGCGTCAAGGTCGAATGGATCGACTTCCCCTGGGACATCATCCAGACGAAGCTCGTCACCCGCATCGTGGCCGGCACGCCGCCGGCACTGGTCAACCTGAACGTGCCGTGGGCGGACGAATTCGCCCGCGACGGCCTGCTGCAACCGGTCGACACGTTGCTGGCCGACGCGCGGCCTCATTACCTGGCCAGTGCGCTGGAAGATGTCACGTTCGCCGGTAAAACGTATGGCTTCCCGCTGTACAGCAATGTGGCCGTCATCACCTACAACACGCAGATTTTTAAAGCCGCCGGCATCCCGCATGCGCCGCGCAGCCTGGACGAGCAGCTCGCATTCGCGCGCCAGATCGCGCAGCGCACCGGCAAGGCGGGCCTGTGCCCGGCACTGGCGAAGATCGACGGCCTGATGATGCAGCAGGGTTTGCCCGTGATCCGCAACGGCCGCGCCGTGTTCAATTCGCCCGCCCACGTCGCGCTGATCCGCAAGCTGGCCGATACCTACAAGGTGGGCGGCCTGCTGAAGGACAGCCTGTTCGCCGAAGATAACTTCCCCGCCGCGATCGATGCCTATAAAGGCGGCCGCCTCGGCATGCTGCTGGCGCCGCCGACGGCCGTGCGCCGCATCGAGCTCGATGCGAAGGACATCTACGCCGTCACCGACGTCGCGCCCGCGCCATTGGGCCCGACCGGCATCGCCGATGGCGGCTGGCTGATTCATTTTGCGGTACCGACCGGCGTCGACAGGAAGCTGCTGCCCGAGGTGGGCAAGTTCGCCCGCTTCCTCACCAACGACGCGAACCAGCTGGCATTCGCGCGGCAGGCCAGCGTCTACCCGGCAGCCGCCGGCGCCTCGCGCGACCCGTTCTTCATGTCCGTACCGCCCGGTGCCGGGGCAGCGGAAAAGGCCGTCGCCGCCGGCGCCGTGTCGATGCCCCACTCCCGCACGATGTACGTGGCCGGCATCACGGACTACGACGAGCTGCGCCGCTCGCTGGTGAAAGCCGTCGAAGCAGGCGTCACCGGCCGCCAGGACATACAGCAGGCGCTCGACGCCGCCGTCGCCATCTGGAACCGCAAGCTGGCCAAACAGTTTCCGGCCAGCGCTACAGCCCAGCCCGTGTCCACCTTGGTGTCAGACACCGACATGGACACGGGCTCAACCATACGAACTGCCGAGTTCGTGTCTACGTCGGTGTCTGACACCATGGTTGACACGAACTCGGCAGTAGCAGTTGCCGGTCGCTGACATGCCCCGCGCGCTGACCGCCTGGCTGTTCCTCGCGCCCGCGCTCGTGCTGCTGGCGGTGTTCTCGTTCTGGCCGGTCGGTTACGGATCGTATCTGGCGTTCACCGACTACAGCCTGATCCGCGAGACGCACTGGGTCGGTCTCGACAACTTCCGCTATATCTTCGACAACGAGATGTTCGTCACCGGCCTGAAGAACTCGGTGCTGTTCCTGCTGATGGTGCCGTTCGTGCAGATCGGTGCGCTGGCGCTGGCCGTGCTGGTGAATAACCGGCTGCCCGGCATCCGGCTGTTCCGCGCCGCGTTCTACGTGCCGGTGGTGACGACGGTGTCCGTCGTCGGCATCATGTGGGGCTTCATGTTCCACGAACAGGGTGCGCTCAATTACGTGCTGATGCTGATGCGGCTCGTCGATGCGCCCGTCGGCTGGCTGTCGGACGAGCGCATCGCGCTGTTTGCCATCATGTTCGTGACGATGTGGCGAGGCCTCGGCTGGTACATGGTGATGTACCTGGCCGCGCTGCAGGCCGTGCCGGCCGACATGCAGGAAGCGGCGCTGCTCGACGGCGCCAACCGGTGGCAGCGCTTCTGGAAGATCACCGTGCCGATGCTGCGGCCGACGATCGCCGTCTGCTCCATCCTCTCCGTGCTGGCCGCGCTGAAGGCATATCAGGAAGTGGATGTGCTGACGCAGGGCGGCCCGATGAACTCCACGTTCACGGCGCTGTACTACGCGTACGACCAGGGCCTGAAGCACCTGAAGCTGCCGCGCGCGCTGGCCGCCAGCTTCGTCGTGTCGCTGCTGTGCATCGCCATCGCCTTTGTCTGCCTGCGCTACCTGAAGCCGAAGCACCGATGAAGACCTTCGGCCACTATCTTTTGCTGACGGCGATCGCGCTGCTGTGCGTATTCCCGTTCTGGTGGACGCTCGTCACGGCGCTGTCCACCGAAGGCAATGTGTTTGCGTTCCCGCCCACGTTCTGGCCCAAGGCACCGTCGCTGGACAACTTCGCCGAAGTGTTCCGCGTGATTCCGCTGTGGGCCTTCTTCAAGAACTCCGTGCTGATCGCCGCCTTCACCGTGCTGTGGAAGCTGATCCTGTGCTCGATGGCCGCCTACCCGCTCGCGCGCATGCGTTTCAAAGGTCGCCAGCTGGTGTTCGGCGTGATCCTGGCCACGCTGGTGCTGCCGTCCGAAGTGAACTTCCTCGTCAACTTCATCACGGTGACGAAACTGTCGCTGGTCGATACCTATGCCGGCGTGATCCTGCCGAACATCGTCACCGCAGTCGCCATCCTGTTATTGAAGCAGGCCTTCGAGGAAGTGCCGCAAGACCTGATCGATGCGGCGCGCGTCGATGGCGCGTCCGAGTGGATCATCTTCTCGCGCATCATGCTGCCGCTGATCGCGCCATGGCTGGCCACGGTCGGCATCCTGACGGCAGTGGAAGCGTGGAACGAATACATCTGGCCGTCGATCGTCATGAGCAAGCCGGACGAATTCCCGCTGTCGGTGGGCGTGCTGTACCTGCGCGGCACGTTCGGCAGCAGCACGCGCGTCGTCGCGGCGGGCACCGTCATCACGATCCTGCCGACGCTGGCGGCATTTATTTTCACCCAACGATATTTCATGCGCGGCATGGATGGAGCAGTCAAATGAATGAACTGAGAAAACTCGCCGGTCAACTGATCATGATCCGCTTCCCCGGCACCGAACTCGATGACGCCACCGCGGCCTTCCTGCGCGAGAACGGCATCCGCGCCGTGTGCCTGTTCCGCGGGAACATGAAGGACTCCGCTCAACTGAGCAAACTGACCGCCGACCTGCGCGCCGTGCTGGGACCGGAAGCCCTGATCGGCATCGACCAGGAAGGCGGCGCCGTCGTCCGCTCGACGTGGGTGCCCGCACCGCCGGCCGCCATGGGTCTCGGCGCCGCCAACGATACCGAGCTGGCGCACCGCACCGGCGCCGCCGTCGCGCGTGCCGTCAAGGCACTGGGCTTCAACTGGAACTTCGCGCCCGTGCTGGACCTGAACAACAACCCGCACAATCCCGTCATCGCCGAGCGCTCGTTCGGCGCCGAACCGGGCCGCGCGGCCGAACTGGCGATGGCCTGGATGGCCGGCAGCGAAACGGAAGGCGTGGCCTGCTGCGTCAAGCACTTCCCCGGCCATGGCGACACGAACGTCGATTCGCATCGCGACCTGCCCACCGTGAACAAGCCGCTGGCCGAACTGGAAGCGTTCGAGTTCGCACCGTTCCGCGCCGCCGCCCCCGTGGCACCGGCGATGATGACGGCGCACATCGTCTACCCGGCCATCGACGCGGACAATCCCGCCACGATGTCGCCCGCCATCCTGGACGGCATCCTGCGCGGCCAGTGGGGCTACAAGGGCGTGATCATCACGGACGGCATGGACATGCACGCCATCGCCGGCCGCTACGGCGTCGGCAACGCGGCCGTGCGCGCGCTGGCGGCCGGTGCCGACATGGTGATGGCCCTCGGCACCACCGCAACGCAGAACGAGACGCTGGACGCCATCGC
>DKJA01000123.1 GCA_002454505.1 Oxalobacteraceae bacterium UBA6704 | reverse complement strand
ATCTGATGTCGTCCTGTCGCTGTCGTACGAGCTGACGAAGAACGTGTCGCTGCAGTTCGATGCGATCAACCTGACCAGGGAAAAGTACGAGAGCTACCTGGGCGATCCGGTGCAGCCGCGCGACATCCGCTACAACCCGACCACCTACGGCGTGGGATTGCGCTTCAAGCTGTAAGGGAACCGACCGCCGGAAAGCACACCGGGGTCAGGCCCCTGACTCGATCGACGATCGGATCAGGGGCCTGACCCCGGTTTTGTTACCGCTTCGCTTTACAGGCCGCGCCGGTCTCCCGGGCAGGCCAGCACGCGCTTGATCGTGGCCGTCTTCACGCGTTTGCGGGTCAGGAACATGTGCGCATCCTTCAGTCCCGTGGACTGCTGCAGCAGCAGCGCGCGGTTGATGATCAGTTCCGTCTCGACGTCGGTGCGGGAATAGGCGCGGCGAACTTGGTACATGCTGTTTCTCCTTCGGTGTCTGCCGGTGTTGGCAATTTGAACACCTTCATCGTATGCGGGCCGACACGGGCCCACTGTGCGCCACTTCACGCAACAGGTCATCACGCAACAACCCGAAGGAAATGCAGGGAATGCCGTCAGGGCGTCGCGCAGCCCGCCGGGCCGAACAGCGCGGCCACCATCGGGTCGCGCTGGATCGTCGGCGGCCGCTGGCGCAGCGGCGACGGCGCGTCGTCGCACAGCCGGTGGATGCGGTGGCCGTCAGGGCTGACCAGCACTGCGATGCGGCCGCCGGGCAGCGGGACGAAGGCGGGTTTTCTGAGGCGCAGGGGTTTCATTGTGATGCTCCGGTGGTGAGGGTGAATCGGGAGGCGTCGCGCGCCGTGACGGTGCCGGGGCGGCTGTTGCGCAGGCCGCGCACCAGGTTGACCCACAACGTCAGGCACGACACGCACAGCAGCGCGCCGGCCGGACGGGCCAGCAGCGCCGGCCACGCGCAGGCGGCAACCAGCAGCAGCAGGGCCGCCGCGTGCAGCAGGAACTGGATGCGGGCATGCGCATCCGGGATGATCTGGTGGATCGCCGGCAGCGGCGCACCGGCCATGGCATCCGGCGCGGTGGAGGCATGGCGCGCGTGGTACCAGGCCAGGAAAGGCACGATCTTGTACAGCATGCCGTTGATCGTCGTGAAGGCGAAGCCGGCCACCAGCAGCACGCCGCGGCCCACATCGACGGCTGGCGCGGCCGGCAGCAGTCCGGCCGCCAGCGCGGCCAGCAGGCAGGCCATGGCCAGGCGCCAGAACAGCGTCGGCGCATCGGCCTTCGGGCGCTTGCGGCGTGCCAGCAGCCGGAGCGTCACCAGCGCGAATGCGGCGATGCCGGCATACAGCAGGCCGAAGGCGGCCAGGCGGAACGGTTCCGACACGCCGGCCGACAGCGAAGCGGCCACCAGCAGCATGAACAGTGCCGTCGAGTAGCCGCCCGTCAGCCAGCGCGGGTAAGGTTCGGTGACGAGGAACATCGGCACCACCTGGAAGGCGACGCCGATGACGAGCAGCGCGATCCAGCCGAACAGGCCCCACGACGCGTGCAGGTCGGTCAGCCGCAGCAGCGGCAGCGGGAAGCGGTCGGGCCACGCATAGCCGGCCGCCAGCAGCAGGCCGAGGATGACGGTGACGGCCAGCGCGGCCAGCGCCAGGCGGATCGCCGTCAGCGACGCATCGGCGCCGCCGGGGAACTGCTGCCACAGGCCGACGGTCCAGCAGGCCAGCAGCAGCAGGAAGGCGCCGCCCAGCAGCACCAGCGCCGGCAGGAACAGCAGCGGCAGCCGGAAGAAGAAGGCCCCGGCCAGCAGCAGCGTGCCGGCGGCGAGCCCGCCATGCACCGTGTAGCCGGCGCGGGTACCACCAGGCACCGCGATGCCGGCCATCACCGGCAGGATCTGCAGCAGCGCGCCGATCATCGCCATGCTGAGGCAGCCCAGCGTCAGCAGGTGCGTCAGCGCCAGCGTAACGGGCGACCAGCGGGTGGCCAGCGCCGCGTCGCCCTGCCAGGCCAGCACGCCCGCCGCCAGCGCGGCAAACAGCGGCACCGTCAGGAAAAAACGCAGCGGCAGGGCCAGCGGCGGGTTGTGGTCGAACGACAGCTTGCGTTGCATCGCGCTGTCCTCAGGCCGCATCCGTCACCGGCAGCTGCCAGATCAGCAGCTCGAAGCGGCCGTCGCCGGTGGGCGACGTGCGGTGCAGGAATTCATAGCGTTCCAGCACACGGTACAGCGGATGCGGTTCGCGGTCGATCAGCACGCGCAGGCAGCCCCGTTCGGGCAGCGCATCGAGCGCATCGAGGATGCATACCATCGGCTCGGGCGCTTCCATGCCACCCACGTCCAGCAGCGTGGCGGGCCAGTGGAGCGGATCGTCGGCGTTCATGACGGGACCTCCTCGTCGAGCGGCGCTTCGGCAAACAGCCGCATGCGGGCCAGCAGGTCGCAGGTGGCGTCGCCGAACAGGCGCTCGGCCATCGGATACAGCACGCCTTCCTCCTTCAGATTATGCTGGTGCATCAGCATGCGCAGGCTGTCGGCAAACGCGAAGAACGTGTCGGCATCGTGGTCGGCGATCGACTGCGCCATCGAGCGCACCAGCTGGCGCATGTGGCCATGCTCGGTGCGCATGACGGCGGTGGCGCCCATCGTGTTGCCGGTGGCCCGTTCGATGGCGGGGAACAGGATCTGCTCTTCCTGCGACAGGTGATGCTCCAGATGGCGCGTGAAGCCGTCGAAGGCCTGCACCGCGTTCGGCCAGTCGCCGCACACGACGCGCGATTCGGCCCAACCGTATTCTTCGTCGCAGGCGCGGTGGTCGCCGGCGAGGTAGGCATGCATGCTATTCATTTTCTGTCTCTCCTTTTGTTCAGCATCCATTCTCACACTCGGCAAACAACACTTTCCTTGATCCTGATCAAAGATTTGCTTGTTGACACGGCGGTACAGTGCCGGCACGACAATGTTGGATCACCCTATGAACCTATCGTTTCACCAGGCGGAGTGCGCATGACCGCCACCGCTTCCCCTACGCCCGATACGCCCAAATCCTTCGAGCTGGTCTGCCCGGCGGGCAGCCTGCCCGCGCTGAAGGCCGCCGTCGACAACGGCGCCGACTGCGTCTACCTCGGTTTTCGCGATGCCACCAATGCGCGCAATTTCGCCGGCCTCAATTTCGACGAGGCGGCCATCGCGCAGGGCATCGCCTACGCCCACCAGCGGGGCCGCAAGGTGCTGCTGGCGCTGAACACCTATCCGCAGCCGGGTGCCGAGGCGCTGTGGCACGGCGCCATCGACCGCGCCGCGGCCGCCGGCGTCGATGCGGTGATCCTGGCCGACCCGGGCCTGATGCGCTATGCCGCCGAAAAGCAGCCGGGCCTGCGGCTGCACCTGTCCGTGCAGGGCTCGGCCACGAATGTCGAGGCGATCGCCTTCTACCGCAAGGAATTCGGCATCGCCCGCGCCGTGCTGCCGCGCGTGCTGTCGCTGGCCCAGGTCGAACACGTGGTCGAACACACCGACGTGGAGATCGAAGTGTTCGGCTTCGGCAGCCTGTGCGTGATGGTGGAAGGGCGCTGCGCGCTGTCCTCGTATGCCACCGGCGAGTCGCCCAACACGCATGGCGTCTGCTCGCCGGCGCGGGCGGTACGCTGGGCCCAGGGGCCGCAAGGCATGGAGGCGCGTCTGAACGGCGTGCTGATCGACCGCTACGGCGAACACGAACACGCCAGCTATCCCACGCTGTGCAAGGGCCGCTTCGACGTGGCCGACGAAACCTATTACGCGATCGAGGAGCCGGCCAGCCTGAACACGCTGGAGCTGCTGCCCAAGCTGATCGCGATGGGCGTCGCGGCCGTGAAGATCGAAGGCCGCCAGCGCAGCCCGGCCTATGCGGCGCAGGTGACGCGCGTGTGGCGCGAGGCGATCGACCAGGCCAGGGGCGGGCGCTTTGCCGTCAAGCCGGCATGGATGACGCAGCTCGACCAGGTGGCCGAAGGCCAGCAGCACACGCTCGGCGCGTATCACCGCGCCTGGAAATAACCGCCGGCCCACGCCGGCAGACTGGAGTCTACATGTTGAAGATCGCACTGGGGCCGCTGCTGTATTACTGGCCCCGCGACACGGTAATGTCCTTTTACGAAGAGGTGGCCAATGGCCCCGCGGACATCGTCTATCTCGGTGAAACCGTGTGTTCGCGCCGCCACGAGGTGCGCGCCGCCGACTGGCTGGCGATCGCCGTGCAGCTGCGCGAGGCGGGCAAGGAAGTGATTTTGTCCAGCATGGCGCTGCTGGAATCGAGCGCCGACCTGACGGCATTGCGCCGGCTGGCCGCCAACGGCGAATTCGAGGTGGAGGCGAACGACATGGGCGCCGTCAACCTGCTGGCGGGCCGCCCGTTCATCGCCGGCCCGCACCTGAACGTCTACAACGCCGGCACGCTGAAGCTGCTGCACGAGCGGGGCGCGCGGCGCTGGGTGATGCCGCTGGAGATGAGCCGCGCTTCGCTCGACACGCTGCAGAAGACCCGGCCGGCCGGCATGGCCACCGAAGTGTTCGCGCTGGGCCGGCTGCCGCTGGCGTTTTCGGCGCGGTGCTTCACGGCCCGCCACCGCAACCTGCCGAAGGACGATTGCCGCTTCTCGTGCATCGCCCATCCGGACGGCCTGCCGATGAACACGCGCGAAGGCCAGCCCTTCCTCGTGCTGAACGGCATCCAGACGCAATCGGCGTCCGTCTACAACCTGGCCGGCGATTTCAACGCGCTGGTCGACAGCGGCGTGGACGTGGTCCGCGTCAGCCCGCAGTCGCAGCACACGGCGCAGGTGCTGGCCGTGTTCGACGCGCTGCGCGATGGCCGCGCCGCGCCGGACCAGGCGGCCGGCGACTTGGCGCCGCTGCTGCCCGGCGCCGCCTGCGACGGCTACTGGCACGGCAAGCCGGGACTCGAATGGCAGGCCGGGAGGCCGGCATGAACGGGCCGCGCCTGCCCGGTGCAGGGCCGACACAGGCGGTTCAGGAACTGCCGCCGGTCGTCGGTGCGCTGTTCGGGCGCTTGCCGGCGTTTCCCGGTTCCGTCCTGTTCGCGGCCGGCCTGAACGTGGCATTGCGGCCGCACCTGCCTGAAGACGTCAAGGCCACACTGCTGAACCGTCATTTGCGCATCCGCGTGCGCGACGCCGGCGTGGCGTTCGACGTGGCGTGGCTGGGCACGCGCTTCGCCCCACGTCCCCGCGCCGGTACGCCCGACCTGGAAATCGCCGCGGGTGCTGCCGACATGGTGGCCATGATGCGCCGCGAAACGGATCCGGACACGCTGTTCTTCGGCCGCCGGCTGACGATGGAGGGCGATACCGAGCTGGCCCTGCTGGTGAAGAACACGCTCGATGCGCTGGAGATCACGCTGCCCGATCCCCATCCCGCCGCGGTGCTGCGCTGGCTGCGCGAGCAGGCCGGCCGCGGGCCGTTCCGATGACGTCCTCCACGACGCTGGCGAGCGCGCTGCTGACCGCGCTGCGCGCACACGGCGCCCGCGAGCTGTTCGGCCTGCCGGGCGACTTCATCCTGCCGTTCTTCGTCGCGGCCGAGCAGTCCGGCATCCTGCCGCTGTACACGCTGAGCCACGAACCGGCAATCGCCTTTGCCGCCGATGCGGCCGCGCGCTACGGCGGCGGCATCGGCGTGGCCGTCGTCACGTATGGCGCCGGGGCGCTCAATCTCGTCAACGCCACCGCGGCGGCCTATGCCGAGAAGGTGCCGCTGGTGATCATCTCCGGCGCACCGGGCGCGCGCGAACGGGAAGGCGGCCTGCTGCTGCATCATCAGGTGCGCACGCTCGATACGCAGCTGGCCGTGTTCCGCGAGATCACCTGCGCGCAGGCGGTGCTGACGGATGCGGCACAGGCACCCGCGCAGATCGCCCGGGTGCTGCAGCGCTGCGTGCAGGAGTCGCGCCCTGTCTATATCGAGCTGCCGCGCGACATGGCCGGCGTGCGTTGCGGCGACGTGCCGCAGTTGCCCGCGCCGCAGCCTGACCCCGAAACGGTGGGCCTGGCCGTCATCGAACTGGCCGTGCGGCTGGCGCAGGCGCAGCGTCCCGTGCTGATGGTGGGCATCGAGATCCGCCGCTATGGTATCGAGGACGAGGTCGCGAAGCTGGCGCGGCACCTGGGCATTCCCGTCGTCACGCCGGTGGTGGGCCGCGGCCTGCTGGCCGGGCGCGACGTGCCGGTGCTCGGCACTTACTTCGGCATGGCGGGCGATCCGGTGGTCAGCGACGTGGTCGAGGAATCGGACCTGCTGCTGATGCTGGGCGTGCTGCGCACCGACACCAACTTCGCCATCGCCGACGGCCGCATCGACCCCGCGCACACGGTGGTAGCGTGCGACGGCGAAGTGCTGATCGGCGACCGGGTCCACACTGACGTGCCGCTGGGGGCGCTGGTTGCCGGCCTGCTGGCGGCGGTGCCGGCGCCGGAGCGGATCCCGGTCGACATGCCGCGCTTTGTTCCGCGCGACCTGCATGCCGATGGCGCACCGATCTGGCCCCTCGACATCGCGCGCGGCATCAACGACCTGCTGGCCCGCGCGGGCCGGATGCCGATCGTCTCCGACATGGGCGACTGCTTCTTCACCGCGCTGGACATCGACGATGCCGACCTGCTGGCGCCCGGCTACTACGCGACGATGGGCTACGGCGTGCCGGCGGGCCTGGGCCTGCAGGCGCGCACCGGCGAGCGGCCGATCATCCTCGTCGGCGACGGCGCGTTCCAGATGACGGGCTGGGAGCTGGGCCACTGCAAGCGGCGCGGCTGGGACCCGATCGTCATCGTGTTCAACAACGCCGGCTGGGGCATGCTGCGCAGCTTCGAGCCGGACGCCTGCTTCAACGAACTGGGCGACTGGCACCTGGCCGCCATGGCACCCGGGCTGGGCGGCGACGGCATGCGCGTGCGCACCCGCGCCGAACTGGCCGACGCGCTGGAACGCGCCAGCGCCACGCGCGGCCGCTTCCAGCTGATCGAGGTGATGCTGCCGGTGGGCGCGCAGTCCGATACGCTGGCCCGCTTCGCCATGGATGCACGGCGCAGGGCCAGGGCGAGTTGCTGAGGGCTTGAAGTGAAGGGACTGAAACATTGCCCGGAAAATGGGGTCCGTCCCCATTTTCTCGGCAATGTTTCTTGAAAAATGGGGACGGACCCCATTTTTCGAGCAACTATCAGGCGCGCCGCAGCGGCACGTCCTCGAAGCGTTCGCGCAGCGCGGCTAGCACGTCTTCGGGCGGATATGGCAAGCCGGTGGCGAGTCGCAACCGGGCATCGCCGCAGCCTTGGGGGCGGAACTGCTGGAGTACCCACCGCCTGACGCCCAGCGCCACCAGCTCGTTGCCCATCCGCAGCAGCGCCTCCTGCGACAGCAGCGATGGATGCACTGTGGTACGGCATTCGTACGCAACGCCGCTGGCGAGGATCTCGCGCACGCACTCGCGTGCCGACGCGCCGCTTCCCGGCACGCGCGTCACGCCCTCGTAGTCGTCGAACGGCGCCTTGACGTCGAAGCCCACCCAGTCCGCCAGCGGCAGCACGGCGCGCAAGCGGTCGGGGTAGATGCAGGCGGTATGCAGGCCGACGCGGAAACCCTGGCCGCGCACCTGCGCCATCGCATCGGCCAGCGCGGGATCCGTGGTGGGTTCGCCGCCGCTGAACACGACGGCGTCCAGCAGGCCGCGGCGCCGTTGCAGCGTGGCGGCGATGTCGGCCCAGTCGAGCGGACTGCTGACGGGGCGTTGCTGCAGGTGGGGATTGTGGCAGTAGCCGCAGCGCCACGCGCAGCCCTGCACGAAGACGACGGCGGCCAGCTGGCCGGGATAATCGGTGGCCGTGAACGGCGTGAAGCCGCCCACGTTCAGGGGACGGTGCGCCGTCAAGGCTGCGCCGCTGGCGTTTCGACGAAGTAGCGGCGTTCGTGGAACTCGCCCTGCTTGCCGGTATTGAACGACGACACGGGACGGTGGTAACCCATCACGCGCGTCCAGATTTCGCAAGGCTGGCGCTCGGGATCGTTCGGCTGCAGCATGGTGTCGACGGCGGTCGGTTCGGTCATGATCATGGCATTTCCTTTCAGTGGTAGGCGGTTACTGGCGGTTACGACGACAGCGCGATACGCTGCCGCTTCTGCAGCAGGTCGGCGTCGCATTTCGGGCAGAACGGGTGGCTGCCGGACAGGTAGCCGTGTTTCGGGCAGATCGAAAACGTCGGCGTCACGGTGATGTACGGCAGCGCAAAGCGCGACAGCGCGCGCTGCACCAGCGTGCGGCAGGCATCGGCGCTGGATACCGCTTCCGTCATATATAAATGCAGCACGGTGCCGCCGGTGTACTTGCGCTGCAGCGTGTCCTGCCGCTCCAACGCTTCGAACGGATCTTCCGTGAAGCCGACCGGCAGCTGCGACGAGTTGGTGTAGTAGGGCATGTCCGGCGTGCCGGCCTGCAGGATGCCGGGATAGCGCTTGCGGTCTTCCTTGGCGAAGCGGTACGTGGTGCCTTCCGCCGGCGTGGCTTCCAGGTTGTACATATGGCCCGTCTCTTCCTGGTAGCGCACCATGCGGGCGCGCACGTGGTCCAGCAGCCGCACGGCCAGCGCGTGGCCCTGCTCGCTGGTGAGGTCGTACTCGTCGCCGCTGAAATTGCGGATCATCTCGTTGATGCCGTTCACGCCCAGCGTCGAGAAGTGGTTGCGCAGCGTGCCGAGATAGCGCTTGGTGTACGGGAACAGGCCGTTGTCCATCAGCCGCTGGATCACCTTGCGCTTGATCTCCAGGCTGCGGCGGCCCAGTTCCAGCAGGCGGTCCAGCGCGGCCAGCAGCGCCGGTTCGTCGTCCGGGTAAAGGTAGCCGAGGCGGGCGCAGTTGATCGTCACGACGCCCAGCGAGCCGGTCTGCTCGGCGGAACCGAACAGGCCATTGCCCCGCTTGAGCAGCTCGCGCAGGTCCAGCTGCAGCCGGCAGCACATCGAGCGGATCATGTTCGGCTGCAGTTCCGAGTTGATGAAATTCTGGAAGTAGGGCAGGCCGTAGCGGGCCGTCATCGCGAACAGCAGGTCGGCGTTTTCGCTGTCCCAGTCGAAGTCGCGGGTGATGTTGTACGTCGGGATGGGGAACGTGAATGCGCGGCCCTTCGCATCGCCCGTCGTCATCACCTCGATGTAGGCGCGGTTCAGCATGTCCATCTCGGCCTGCAGCTCGCCATACGCGAACGGCTGCTCGACACCGGCGATGACGGGAATCTGCTCGCGCAGGTCTTCCGGGCAGATCCAGTCGAACGTCAGGTTGGTGAACGGCGTCTGGGTGCCCCAGCGGGACGGCACGTTCAGGTTGTAGATCAACTCCTGGATCGACTGTTTCACTTCTTCGTAGGTCAGCCCGTCCTTGCGCACGTAAGGCGCGAGATAGGTGTCGAAGGAGCTGAACGCCTGCGCGCCGGCCCATTCGTTCTGCAGCGTGCCGAGGAAGTTGACGATCTGGCCGACGGCGCTGGATAGATGCTTCGGCGGGCTCGATTCCACCTTACCCGGCACGCCGTTCAGACCTTCGTTAAGCAGCGTACGCAGCGACCAGCCGGCGCAGTAACCGGCCAGCATGTCGAGATCGTGGATGTGGATGTCGCCATCGCGGTGCGCCTGGCCCACTTCCGGTGGATACACATGGTTCAGCCAGTAGTTGGCTACCATCTTGCCGGACACGTTGAGGATCAGGCCGCCCAGCGAATAGCCCTGGTTGGCGTTGGCGTTGACGCGCCAGTCCTGCCGCTGCAGGTATTCGTTGATCGACGATTCGACGTCCACCAGCGACTTGCGGTCCTGCCGCAGGCTGCGATGCTGTTCGCGGTAGACGACATAGCGGCGCAGCGTCTTGCGGTAGCCGGCGTCGTACAGCACGCTCTCCACATGATCCTGCACTTCCTCCACGCACAGCGGCGTTTCACGCGCGGCATGCAGCCGGCGCACGGTGTTGTAGGCCAGCCGCTCGGCGGCTTCGGCGGCATATTCGCCGGATGCCTCGCCGGCGCGGCGCAGCGCGGACAGGATCTTGACGGCGTCGAACGCCTGCACGCTGCCGTCGCGCTTGACGATGCAGGCCAGCTGCAGCGCGGCGTCCTTCAGATTGGTCGGTTCAGTCACATTCCCTCCTGGGTGGTCGGTCGTTGCAGCTTAGCGACGGCGGGCTGCGGCGCCAAACAAAGGCGGGGTTGGCGTGGAATTTGGATGATCCAGATTAAATTTGGGGGCGGGGTCAGGTGGTTGCCTGGCCCCCGGTGTTGCGCTACCTCTCCGCCAGTACCTCCTTCACCTTCGCGACAAACGCCGCCTCCGGCTCCGCCTCGAGCCGCGTGGTCACCGCGCGGACCGCCCCCTGCCCATCGAGCAGCGTGATGCGCGCCGTGTGCCCGATCTCGCCGCCGGTCAGCTCCCGGTAGCGGATGTTCAGCCCAGCCGCCAGCACGCGCGTATCGGCATCCTTGCGCGGCACGGCCAACCGGAACAGGGGCGGGTCGAGCTGCTGCTTGCGGGCCATCGCTGCCAGCACCTCCGGCGTGTCGCGCAGCGTGTCGAGGCTGATCATGACGATGCGCAGCCGCCGGCCGGGCGGGCCGAGTGCCGCCGCGGTGCGCCGCAGCGTCTCGATGACGATCGGGCAGGAGCTGCTGCAGTCGCCGTAGAACATCGTCACCAGCGCCGGGCTGCCGGCCAGGTCGCGCAGCTGGAAGCGGTCGCCGCGGCTGTCGGTCATCGGCGTGTCGAGCCGGTACAGCGACGCCGGCGGCAGCGGCGCTGCGCCGGCGGACAGCACAAGCATGGCGGCCATCCCGCATGCCAGGGTCGTACGATAAATGCGTTTCATCTGGTTCCTCCATCGCGGGCGCAGCGAAAGCCCAGCTGGCCGCCATCCTGTTTGCCTTCCAGCGCGGCCAGCAGCGCGATCCGCATCAGCACCGCATAATTGCGGCGGTCCGACAGCGATGCCGCCGCCGCGCCGCAGAACTCGAGCGACTTGCGGGCACCGCCCGCGCGGCCGTCGGCATCGACGAACAGGCCGTTGAAATCCTCGACCCATTCCCAGGCGAGGCCGTGCAGGTCGTGGATGCCGTACAGGTTCGGCGTGCCCTGTGCCACGCGGCCCGGCACGCTGGCCGGCGTGGCATACCAGGCCAGGATGCCGGCCAGCCAGGCGGGATCGTCGCGTGCGTCGGTCCGTGTGGCGTCGGCGGCCGCGGCGAACTCCCATTCGTGCCAGCGGGGCAGCCGCGCACCTTCGGCACCGCAGAACGCCTGCGCCGCATACCAGCTGACATGCGTCACCGGTGCATCCGACCCCGCGTCGGCCAGCGTGGCCAGGTAACGGTCGCCGGCGAACAGCGCCGGCGCGGCACCGCGCTGCCATTCCGGCGACGCGGCGACGAAGGCGCGGAACTCGGCGTTCGTCACGAGCCTGGTGCGCAGCAGGAACGGCGGCACCTGCACATCGCTGCCGGCGGCATCGGCCGGCAGCA
>DKJA01000042.1:677-6928 GCA_002454505.1 Oxalobacteraceae bacterium UBA6704 | reverse complement strand
TGTCTGACACCATGGTGGACACGAACTCGGCTGTAGAGCCTACACCCGCGCCAGCGAGGCGCGCATGGTGACGCTGACGGGGAAGTCGCGCTCGACGGGGCGCTGCAGGTCGTAGCACGTGTTCAGCAGCGCGTTCAGGCCGTTCAGCGTCATCTGGCGCCAGGGCATGCGGACGGATGTCAGCCGCGGTGCCGAGTATTCGGCGCTGGGGGTGTCGTCGTAGGCGATCACGGACAGATCCTGCGGCACGCGCACGTCCGCCTCCTGCAGGTAGGCCAGCGCGCCGACGGCCATCTCGTCGTTGGCGCAGAACAGCGCGGTGCAGTGGCGGCCCGATTCGCGCAGCGCCTGCGCGGCGGACCAGCCGGCGGCCGGCGAGAAGTCGCCTTCGTAGCGCCACAGGGCCGGCACGTCGATGCCGGCGGCGGTCAGTTCCAAGGTGAAGCCGTCGATGCGGGCCACGTTGTCCGGCAGCGCCATCGGGCCGGTGAGGATGGCGATGTCGCGGTGGCCGTGCTCCAGCAGCGCGCGGGCGGCGAGGCGGCCGCCCAGTTCGTGATCCACGGTGAAGCATTGTTCGGGGATCGCGGCGAAGCCATGGTTCAGCGCAACGAGGCGCGACAGCTTCGGGCCCAGCATCGCCAGGTCGTCGTCGCGCAGCGCACTGGTCATTACGATGACGCCGTCGCAGCCCCGCTCGACGAGGAAATCGATGCCTTCCTGCGCCTGGCGGCGATCGTCACCCAGGCCGGCGCCGAACGCCACCACCATGTGCAGGCCGGCGGCGCGCAGCTCCGTGTCGATGATTTTCAGGATCGGCGTGTAGAACGTGCCGGACAGCGCGGGAATGTACACGCCGATCATCTTCGACGTGCCCGTCAGCAGCGCGCGCGCCGCATGCGAAGGGCGAAAGCCCAGTTCCTCGATGGCCTGCTTCACGCGCTCGAGCGTGGCGGGCGACACGGGCCCGCTGCCGTTGATGGCACGCGAGGCCGTGCCCAGGCCCACGCCCGCCAGGCGGGCGACGTCTTTGATGGTTGCCACTGCTGTTCCTCGATCGAGGTTTGATCAATAAATTGTGCCAGAGGATACTGGAAGAACCGGCCCTTCGCTACTGCTGCCGCTGCGCCTTCACGTATTGCATGATGTTGAGGAAGGTATCGGTCCAGTAGACGTTGCGGTGTTCGGCCAGGTACTTCACCAGCTCCTCGTGCGCCGCGCTCGAATTCGACAAATGGTCGCCGCCGATGCCGTGGAAGGTGAACGCGATCATCGTGCCCCTGGCTTCCGCCTCCTTCACCATTGCGATCAGCTGCTGGCCCGTCAGGCCGACCGGGATCACCACTGGCGTCAGGTAAGGATCCAGCGCCGCCATCGACGGCACGGCACCCCGCCCGATGCTGGCCTTGATTGCGACGAACTGCGCGCGGATCGCCGGCAGGTAGTTCTCGCCGCTGGCCAGCAGATCGCCGCACGGCGCCGTGAACGTGCGTTCGCGGCGGCCGTCGATCGCGTACAGCATCGTGTTGGCCAGTTCGATCTGCTCGGCCAGCTGCGCGACGGACGTCGTATCCAGATCGCGCTGCGGCGTCACCCACTCGCGGTCCGGCTGCGAGCGGCGGCATTGGTGGAACAGCGTGTGGTTGGCCAGCTCGTGGCCCTGCTGCGCGGCGGCGCGCCATGCCGGCAGCCGCTTGCCGATCGACGGGCTGGACAGTGTCAGGTAGAACGTCCCCTTCACGCCGTACTTGTTCAACGTGGGGATGGCGTTGTCGAGTTGCGAATCGGCGGCATCGTCATAGGCCAGGCTGACCGCGGCCTTCGCGCCGCCCGGCCAGCGGAACGGCTCCGCGGCACAGGCATCGGTAACCAGGGCGGAGCACAGCAGGGCAGCAAGGAGAGCTTTCATCGGCATCATCATCGGGTATGTGTCAGGAACGCAACGGCAAGCGGGATCATCGTTGCGGCGGGTTTTTGGAAACGTTACCATGAAATGACATTAATCATTGCATTTCCGCCACCATGGCCATTTCCCGCCGTTCGCAGTCCGTGCTTGCCGCGCTGGCGCTGGTGGGCGCGTGCGCGAGTGTCGCGGCGCAGGAAGTGCTGCCGCCCGGCGGCAAACCGGCCGGCTGGCGCCTCGTCTGGGCGGATGAATTCGACGTGGACGGCCTGCCCGACCCCGCCAAATGGGACTACGACACGGAGCGCAACAAAGCCGGCTGGCACAACAAGGAATTGCAGTACTACGCGAAGGCGCGCCGCGAGAACAGCGAAGTGCGCGACGGCAAACTGTTCATCACCGCCCGCAACGAAGCGCTGACCACCATGCCCGATTACGGCGGCCAGCAGTATTCGTCGGCACGGCTGCTCACCCGCGGCAAGGCCAGCTGGACGTATGGCTTCATCGAGGTGCGCGCGAAGCTGCCGTGCGGCCCGGGCAGCTGGCCGGCGATCTGGATGCTGGGCACGGGCGGCAAGTGGCCCGTCGACGGCGAGATCGACATCATGGAACACGTGGGCCACAAGCCGGGCGAAATCCTCGGCAGCATCTACACGGGCGCGCAGAACTGGCCGAAGGGCACGCCGAACACGCACAAGACCAGCGTGCCGGATGCCTGTGGCGCCTTCCACGACTACCAGCTCACGTGGACGAAGGACCGCATGCTGGTCGGCGTCGACGGCCGCAACTACGCGCAACTGGTCAACCCGAAGGACGGCGACGACGACAAATGGCCGTTCGACCGGCCGCAGTACCTGCTGCTGAACGTGGCGGCCGGCGGCGACCTGGGCGGCGCGGTGGACGATGCCAGCCTGCCGTGGCGGATGGAAGTGGAGTACGTCCGGGTATATCAACCGGATCGCCAGCCATAGATGGCTTTTTACAACAAATCACGGTGAAACCGGTTCACGCACCGCATTCCGATTGACAAGCAGTTGCCACATACCTAAGCTTTATCGAAAATACATGGAAACGTTTCCATCTCCGATGGAATGCGAAACGGGCCAGTAGCCGCACCACATCGCCAATGGCGCGGGCAGTACGCAGCAAGGTGAAACGCCTGCGGCAGGCAGGCCGGGTAGAGACAAATCCATAAGAAAAGACAGGAGACAACATGCAATATCCCAAGGCGAAATATCCCAAGGCCAAACAGACGCTGATCAGCCTGGCCGTGGCCAGCGCCTGCGCGGCAGCCGCGCTGCCCGCGCTGGCACAGACCACCGGGCCGAACCCCGCACCGAACACCGCACAGGACTCGCAGGGCGCCGACCTGTCGTCCGACCAGCCCGTCCAGGCCGTCGTCGTGACGGGCCTGCGCGCATCGATGCAGTCGTCGCTGAACATGAAGCGCAATTCCGACGGCATCGTCGACGGCATCGTTGCCGAAGACATCGGCAAGTTCCCCGACACGAACCTGGCCGAATCGCTGCAGCGCATTTCCGGCGTGTCGATCGACCGCTCGATCGGCGAAGGCTCGAAGGTCACCGTGCGCGGCGTGGGCCCCGACTTCAACATGGTGCTGCTGAACGGCCGCCAGATGCCGACGTCGAACCTGGGCGACCTGAATGGCCGCGCGTTCGACTTCGCCAACCTGGCCTCCGAAGCGGTGTCGCAGATCCAGGTCTATAAAACCAGCCGCGCCGAAACGCCGACCGGCGGTATCGGCGCCACGCTGAACGTGATGACGGCGCGGCCGCTGGACCGTCCCGGCATGCAGGCCAGCGTCGGCGTCAAAGGCGTGTACGACAAGTCGTCGTCGAACCTGCCGGGCGACGTCAAATCGGGCGACCGCGTGACGCCGGAAATCTCCGGCATCTACAGCAATACCTGGCACGACAATATGTTCGGCATCGCCGTCACCGGCAGCTACCAGGAGCGCAACCTGGGCTACAACACGGCGTCCGTGTCGAGCGGCTGGAAGGGCCCGTACCGGGGCGACGAGGAAAACTGGGGCACGATCCCGCTGCCGGGCAAGCCCGGTTCGGAGAACATCACCAACCGTCCCGGCCCGAACGATGTGTACGAGATCCCGCAGAACCTGAACTACGCGTTCTCCGGCGTGCAGCGCAAGCGCACCAACGGCCAGGTGACGTTCCAGTTCGCGCCGACCAAGGACATCACCACCACGCTCGATTACACCTACTCGGAAAACAAGATCCACACGCGCCGGCAGGACCTGTCCGCCTGGTTCAACTTCGGCCCGTCCGCGTCCACGTGGGGCAACGGCTCCGTGCGCGGCCCGCTGGTGTACACGGAATTCATCCCCGCGCAGAACAGCGACATCGCCATGGGCGGCGCCGACTTCGCCACGAAGAGCGAGAACAACTCGCTGGGCTTCAACGCGCTGTGGAAAGTCAACCAGGACCTGCGCCTGGAGTTCGACGCGCACCACTCCACCGCCGAATCGAAGGCCGACAGCCCATGGGGCTCCGATAACGTGCTGGGCACGTCGTCGTTCAGCCGCGGCGACACGTCCGCCGACTTCAGCCAGGACTTCCCCGTGCTGTCGATCCAGGGCGCCGACTTCACCCGCGCACCGCAGCAGGTCAGCGGCTCGGCGTTCCGCAACGGCTACATGAAGGGCGACATCGACCAGGCCCAGTTCAAGGGCCGCCTGAAGCTGATGGAGTCGTCGCAGCTGAACTTCGGCCTGTCGATGACGAAGGTGGAAAACCGCTCCGCCTTCTCGACGATGCAGCGCGACACGTGGGGCGGCGCGACCAGCCCGGCCGACTACCCGAGCAGCGTGTGGCATCCGGAGACCGTGCGCGGCTACTTCGACAAGATCAGCGGCTCGGGCAATCCGGCCCTGTTCAACAACTTCTACACGTTCAACTTCGCCGAGGTGCGCGACCTGGCGATCAAGGCGTCCGGCCGGCCTGACCTGTATTCGGTCAAGGACACGTGGGATACCGACCAGCGCACCGAAGAGAAATCGAAGGCGCTGTACCTGCAGCTGAACACCGACTGGGACCTGGCGCTGCCGGTGCACACGGCGATCGGCGTGCGCTACGAGAAGACAGACGTCGTCTCCAGCGCGCTGGTGGCCACGCCGGCATCGATCGACTGGGGATCGGCCAACGAATTCTCGGTGCTGTTCGGCGCACCGGGCTTCACCACGCTGTCCGGCAAATACCACCATGTGCTGCCGAGCATCGACACCGACGTCGAGCTGCGGGAAGACATGAAGCTGCGCCTGTCCTACGGCGAAACGATCGGGCGCCCGCGCTACGACCAGATCGCCGGCGGCAAGGTGCTGAACAACCTGGCCCGCATCGAAGGCGGCACGGGCAACCAGGGCAATCCGGGCCTGGAGCCGGTGAAGTCGAAGAACATCGACCTGTCCTACGAGTGGTACTACGGCAAGCAGAACTTCCTGGCCGTGGGCTTCTTCAAGAAGAACCTGGAGAACTACGCGGGCCAGTCGCGCTTCGACGACACGTCGGCCGGCCTGCATACGCCGGTGGGCGGCGCGCTGTGGAACGAGGCGCTGGCCAACGGCGGTTGCACGGGTGCCGATACGATCTGCATCCGCAACTACATCTTCCGCAATCACGCGAATGCGCCGGGCGTGACGCGCGGCGCGGATGACGGTTCGGGCAACGCCACCGGCTCGATCGTCGGCCAGGCCACCGATCCGGTCGCCACGTTCCGCATCACCACGTTCGCCAACCAGAAGAAGGCCGACCTGAAGGGCCTGGAGCTGAACGTGCAGCACATGTTCGGCAACACCGGCTTCGGCGTCGCGGCCAACTACACGTACGTGGATTCGGGCACCGGCTACGACAACGCCAGCGTCGGCGAGCAGTTCGCCGTGGTGGGCCTGTCCGACTCGGCCAACGTGGTCGGCATCTACGAGAACGACAAGTGGGCGATCCGCGCCGCGTACAACTGGCGCGACGAGTTCCTCGCCTCGACGTTCGACGGCGCCGGCCCGAACCCGGTGTACACGGAAGCCTACGGCCAGCTCGACCTGTCGGTGGGCTACAACGTGACGCCGAACCTGTCGCTGCAGTTCGAAGGCATCAACCTGACCAACGAAACGACGCGCCAGCACGGCCGCACCAAGAGCATGCTGGTGAATGCCACGCAGTCGGGCCCGCGGTATATGTTGGGGTTGCGGTACAAGTTCTAACCCGCGGCTGGGGACTGTCCCTGCAAGGGACTGTCCCCGGGGTTGTTCTTGACGTTCTTGGGTCGCTGCGACAATCAGAAGCAACCCCGGGGACAGCCGGATCGCCGTACCGCC
>DKJA01000042.1:0-431 GCA_002454505.1 Oxalobacteraceae bacterium UBA6704 | reverse complement strand
CTTCGGGGACAGTCCCCACCGCCTCCACGATTTTGTTTTTCGCCCGACCATTTCGGTTACACTTTCTGCAACTCTCCCAACCGAATCCATGTCCAAACCGGTCCACCACATCGTGATCGTCGGCGGCGGCTCCGCCGGCTGGCTGACGGCCGGCGTTCTCGCCGCCGATCACCCGGGCGTGAAGATCACGCTGATCGAATCGCCCGACGTGCCGCCGATCGGCGTCGGCGAAGGCACGTGGCCGTCGATGCGCGATACGCTGCACCGCATCGGCGTATCCGAAACGGCGTTCTTCCGCGAATGCGACGCGTCGTTCAAGCAGGGTTCCCGCTTCAACGGCTGGATCGGGGGAGGTGAGGATTACTACTTCCACCCCTTCGTGCTGCCGCAGGGTTACGGCGAAGCGGATCTCGCCGGCCGCTGGCAGCAGG
>DKJA01000085.1:4050-4314 GCA_002454505.1 Oxalobacteraceae bacterium UBA6704 | reverse complement strand
CCGACCACGCGGCAGCCTTTCAGCTTCGCCAGCTGGCCCAATACGCTGCCCACCGCGCCGCTGGCCGCCGACACGCACACGGTTTCACCGGCCTTGACGTTCATGATGCGGTTCAGGCCATACCAGGCCGTCATGCCGGGCATGCCCACCGCGCCCAGATGGGCCGACAGCGGAATCTTCGCCGTGTCGAGCCGGCGCAGGCCGGTGCCGTCCGACACGCCCAGTTCCGCCCAGCCGTTCATGCCGGCCACGAACTCGCCCTCG
>DKJA01000085.1:3427-3815 GCA_002454505.1 Oxalobacteraceae bacterium UBA6704 | reverse complement strand
CGAATTTCGGGTGTTTCGAGGCGATCACTTCGCCGACGGTACCGCCGATCATCGTCTCGCCCAGCTGCTGCGAGGCGGCGTAGCTTTTCGCTTCGCTCATGCGGCCCCGCATGTAGGGATCGAGCGACAGGTAATGCGTGCGCACGAGCAACTGGCCATCCGCCAGTTCGGGCACAGGGGCCGTCTCGAGACGGAAGTTGTCGGGGGTGACTTCGCCGCGCGGGCGCGAGGCCAGCACGATTCTTTGGTAGGTATTCATGTCGTAAAACTCCTCAGACAGCGGACACGCCGCCGTCGATGGCCAGGATCTGGCCGGTGATGTGCCGCCCTGCGTCCGATGCGAACAGCACCACGGCACCCTTCAGGTCTTCGTCGCCGCCCAGCCGGG
>DKJA01000085.1:0-3308 GCA_002454505.1 Oxalobacteraceae bacterium UBA6704 | reverse complement strand
GCCGCCCAGCCGGGCCAGCGGCGCTTCGGCCGCCAGCCGGTCGCCCATCTTCTCCAGCAGGCCCGCCGTCATCTTCGACGGGAAGAAGCCCGGCGCGATCGCATTCACATTGATGCCGTATTCGCCCCATTCGCCCGCCAGCGTGCGCGTGAAGTTGACGATGGCGCCCTTCGACGTGTTGTAGGCCAGCGTCTTCATCGTGCCGGGCGGATTGCCGGCCAGGCCGGCGATCGACGCGATATTGACGATGCGCCCGGCCCGGCGCGGGATCATCGAACGGCGGCCGACGGCCTGCGTCAGCAGGAACACGCCGCGCACGTTCAGGTTCATCACCCGGTCCCACGCATCGAGCGGATGGTCCTCCGCCGGCGCGGCCCAGACGCCGCCGGCGTTGTTGACGAGGATGTCGATGTGGCCCAGCTTTTCAATCGCTGCCATCGCCAGCGCGTCGGCTGCCGCCGGATCGGCCAGGTCGGCCGCGATCGCATACGCCTCGATACCATGTGCGGTCAGCGCCGCCACGGCTTCGTCGAGATCGGCCTGCTTGCGCGCGCTGACGACCACCCTGGCGCCCTGCTCGCCCAGTGCCAGCGCCATCTGCAAGCCCAGGCCGCGCGAGCCGCCGGTGACCAGCGCCGTTCGGCCCTTCAGGCTGAAAAGCTCCTGGACGGATGCCATGATGGGTGCCACCTCAGACCTCGTAATCCATGCACTGCCGGCCCGTACGCACGGCAGAGAAGAACGGCTTGAGTGCCTGGTGCTGCGGGTGCTCGCTGTAAGCGTCCAGCGCGGCCTTGTCGGTGAATTCGGAGTACAGGACGATGTCGTACGTCGCTTCCAGACCCGGCTGCGGCAGGCCCACTTCCAGCTTCAGCATGCCGGGCGAGATGCCGCGGCACGCCTCCAGCAGTTCCTTCATCTTGCGCGCGTTGGCGGCCTTGTCGGCGCCTTCGGCCTCGTCCTTCAACTGCCACATCACGATGTGCTTGATCACGGTGGTTCCTTTGTCTCAATGGATCGGCAAGGCGGCGAGGATAGCATACCGATGTCATTCAGGCATGGCGGCGCCTTTGCTGCCTGTAAGTTTCGGGTAAGTTTGGAGCAAGCATGACGTAAGGTTCGGCGGACACACTCCATCATGCCAATCAAATAACCAGGGCTCACCCTGGATGGCGTAATTCATAAATTGGAGACAACAACCATGGCAATCACATCCGGCACCGCGGATTCGCGGAACGTTGGCAGCAAAAAAGCGACCCCGATGACCAAGGAAGAGAAAAAGGTCATCTTTGCATCGTCGCTCGGCACCGTCTTTGAATGGTACGACTTCTACCTTTACGGCTCGCTCGCCGCCATCATCGCCAAGCAGTTCTTCATCGGCGACCCGACCACCACCTTCATCTTCGCTCTGCTGGCCTTTGCCGCCGGCTTCATCGTCCGCCCGTTCGGCGCCATCGTGTTCGGCCGGCTGGGCGACATGATCGGCCGTAAATACACCTTCCTCGTGACGATCCTGATCATGGGCCTGTCGACGTTCATCGTCGGCCTGCTGCCCGGTCACGCATCGATCGGCATCGCGGCGCCGATCATCCTCGTCTCGCTGCGCATCCTGCAAGGCCTGGCGCTGGGCGGCGAGTACGGCGGCGCGGCCACCTACGTTGCCGAACACGCGCCGGAAGGCAAGCGCGGCCTGTTCACGTCGTGGATCCAGACCACCGCCACGATGGGCCTGTTCATGTCGCTGCTGGTGATCCTGGGCACCCGCCTGGCCGTCGGCGAAGACGAATTCGCCGCATGGGGCTGGCGCATTCCGTTCCTCGTCTCCGTGCTGCTGCTCGGTATCTCCGTGTGGATCCGCATGTCGATGCAGGAATCGCCGGCCTTCGCCAAGATGAAGGCGGAAGGCAAGACGTCGAAAGCGCCGCTGTCCGAAGCGTTCGGCCAGTGGAAGAACATGAAGGTCGTCATCCTGGCGCTGATCGGCCTGACGATGGGCCAGGCGGTCGTCTGGTACACCGGCCAGTTCTACGCGCTGTTCTTCATGCAGCAGACGCTGAAGATCGAACTGGCCACGGCCAACATCCTGATCGCCATCGCCCTGCTGCTGGCCACGCCGTTCTTCATCTTCTTCGGCGCGCTGTCGGACCGCATCGGACGTAAAAAGGCGATTATGCTGGCGTCGCTGCTGGCGCTGCCGGTGCTGCCGCTCTGGGCCTTCTCCAGCGGCCCCTGGGCGATTGGACTGGGCGCGTTTCTGATGCAGTTTATGGTGCAGGGCGCATGGGGCGTGGTGCCAACCTATCTCACCGAGCTGGTGCCCGCCAACGCGCGTGCGGTGCTGCCGGGATTCGTCTATCAGCTGGGCAATCTGATCGCCTCGGTCAACGCCACGCTGCAGTCGCGCATCGCCGAGGCGCATTACGGCAATTACGGCCTGGGAATGGCCATCGTCGCCGGTACGGTGGCGGTGCTGATCTGCCTGTTTGTCGCCTTCGGCCGCGAAACGCGCGGCATCGAAATATCAGGCGCCGTGTCGAAGCCGACGCACTAGATCGCTTCGCACACGTCTACCCACTGCGCCTGCGTCAGCTCGGCCATGCGCTGTGGGGTAATACGCACGGCGCTATGGACGGCGCCCGCTGCGGGCAGCACTTCGTCGAAGCGGAGCAGCGACTCGTCGCAGTAGACCTTCAGCGGATTTTCCAGCCCGAACGGGCAGACGCCGCCGACCGGATGGCCGGTCCAGTTCACCACCTCATCGACGCTCAGCATGCGCGCCTTCGCGCCCAGCGCCGCTTTCAGCTTGCGGTTATCGAGCCGCGCATCGCCGCGCGTGACGATCAGCACCACCTCGTCTTTGACTTTCAGCGACAGGGTTTTGGCGATCTGTCCCGGCGCGACGCCGTGAACGCGCGCCGCCATCTCCACGGTAGCGGTGCTTTGCGACATCTCGATAATCTCGATATCAGGTGCGTGTTCGGCGAAAAACTGCCGTACCGACTCCAGGCTCATCTTTTTCTCCATGCAGGTCGAAGGCGTAAAAACTGCCACAAGGCGGAAAAAGTGTAAACGAGAGAAAAGGAGAAAGTGCGCCGGGAGACGGTTTTATACGCTGAGCGTGCAGTTGCCGCAGCGTTCGACGTCGGGAATGCGGTAGCGCTGGCAGCAGCTGCGCCTCACCATCTCGCCGCCGCGCGGCAGCATGGTGCGGTAGAGCGGGTTGTCGCTGCCGTCCTGCAGGCGGCTGGTGAAAAAGATCGTCTGCTCAAGCTGCAGAATTGTCGCTTCATCCAGCAGGGTTTTCAGCT
>DKJA01000131.1:16117-16344 GCA_002454505.1 Oxalobacteraceae bacterium UBA6704 | reverse complement strand
CCGGCGTCGATGCCGGCTTCACGTCCGCCTTGTCCGTATCGAAGTAGATGCCGTAGACAGCCACCTTGCCGTCGGTGGCGATGCCGCTGGCCATCTCGGCCGCGCTCAGCGTCGCCTTCACCTTGCCCGTCTCCATGGCCTTTGCTTCGACGATCTCCACCGACACGGCGCCCAGCTTGTCTTTCACGGGTTCCACGACATACACGGCCACGTGCACCAGCGAGCCG
>DKJA01000131.1:0-16013 GCA_002454505.1 Oxalobacteraceae bacterium UBA6704 | reverse complement strand
CCGTCCGGACGGGCACCCCTGGCCAGCAGGTAGCGGATGTCGTTGCGACCGTAGTTGAACGGCGACGAACTGGCCTCGCCCCCTTTGATGAACTGGTCGCCCACGCGCGCGTTCATCCAGTAATCGCCGAAATACTGGCCGCACTCCTGCTTCACGCATGCGAACAGCGTCTTCAGGCCGGCCTTGTCCAGCGCGGCCTGGTAATTGCGCATCACCTCCAGCGACGAGCGCTCCTTCGGATAGTTGTAGGCCAGCCGCGTGTGCTTGCCTTCCAGCGTGACCTTGTTGTCGAACACGGCGCGGCCATTGTCGTTGGCCTTCCACTTCCCGGCCGGCAGCGTCACTTCGTCGAATTCCTTGACGCCGTAGCCGACCAGCTTCGACCCTTCGAAGCGCGACAGCAGCGGGTGGTCCTTGGCGTTGACGGTGTCCTTCTGCGGCATTTGCGCTTGCGCCAGCGTGGCGACGGCGGTGCAGAGCAAGGGAAGGAAGAAGCGTGCGCGCATGAAAAAACTCCGTGAGATTGTCAATCCGACATTGTCACGGAGTTCTGGACGGCAAACGCTTCAGGAATGAAGCGTGCCATGCGGCTTGCGAACCGCCAGCTACTGCACCACAACGTTCAAGGTCACCGTCCCTGTCGCACCGGGCAGCAGCGTGCCGGTAAACGTCCACTCCACCGGGCCGGCGGCGCCGGCGGCCGGCTTGCTGCTGACCGAGCAGGCCGACAGGCCGGAAGGCAGCGTGCCGCAGCCGCCCGCGCCGAACACGGTGTAGGCCGGCGTGGCATCGGCGATCTTCAGGTTGTTGATCGTCGTCGTGCCGCTGTTCTCGTACTTGATCGTGTAGACGATCGTGCTGCCCGGCGCCGCATTGGCCTTGTCGGCCGACTTCTGCAGCTTGAACTCGTCGCATGCCTCGCAGATGCCGTTGACGGTGACCACCACCTGGCCCAGCCCGATGCCCAGCAGCTGCAGCAGCGGATCGGCCACGCCGGTCAGCACCGGCGTCAGCACCGGCGTCAGCGTGGTGGTCACCAGTGGTTTCAGCAGGGGCATCACGAGATCGTCCAGTACGCCCGTCAGCGGGCTCAGTTTCGGCGTGATGCGCAGCGACAGGTTGGTCACCAGGCTGTTGACGGTATTCGTCACGAACGCGGTGCTGGTGCTGACGGTGCGCGTCTGCGGGAAGGGGCCAGGCACCACCAGCGGCGGCACGAACGGCGCGTCGCCGCGCACGGTGGCCTTCACTTCGACGGCCACCACCAGGTCGTTGATGACCAGCGAGCCGATATTGCCGTAGTCAACATCGGCCGCGCTCAGCGTGCGCGAGCGGTTGAAGAACACCGCGTCGGGGATCTTGCCGATATAGACGTCGGCAATGCCGGGCTGCACCTGCAGCGTCACGGCGCGGTTGACGGCGTCGATCGTGCCGATGGTACCTTCGCCGCGGGCCACCTCCACGTACACGTCCAGCTGCGCGATGCCCAGCGACGCCTTGTTGATCAGCGGCGGGATGACCAGCGCATCGGTGACCGGCGCCAGCGATACGAGGTCCAGCTTCAGCTTGATGCGCACGGCGGCGCTGTGGAACCGCGAGCCGGTGGGGCCGCAGATGTAGACGGCCGGTTCGATCACCTGCGCATACAGCTGCAGGCTGTTGAGGACACCCAGCATGCCCAGCGCGCCGCCGGAGATGCCGACCGGTACCGGCGTTGTCAGCACGTTGCGGCGGTTGTACAGCTGGATCAGGCCCGTCAGCATGTCGAGCGAATTGATGGTGGTCTTGGTCAGCGTGGTGGCGTCGGCCGTCAGCTGCAGCAGGTCGCCCACGCGCACGGTGGCACCCACGCTGCCCAGCTGCGACTGCAGCGCATACAGCACGGACGTCAGGCTGGTATTGGCCTGGGCCTGCGCCTGCACGCCCAGCGCGGCGGCGATCTGGCCCAGCGTGACATTGGCCGTCAATGCCTGCGACGGGCTCGAGACATTGGTCTGCGCCTGCAGCACGTTGAGGAAGCCGAGCAGGTTCACTTCGCCGGAAGCAAGCGTGTTCCAGTCGGCCGCCGTCAGGTTCAGGTTGGTGCCCAGCAGGCCGCCCAGCAGGGGATTGAGCAGCGCGCTCTTGGTGGTGTCCACGCTGGCCAGCCGCGGGCCGGCGGACACGCAGGCGCCGGTGGTGGTGCAGGCGGCGGAAGCAAAGAACGAAGCTGACAGCAGCAGCGAGGCGACGACGGCGCGGAAGAGTCGATGGATCATGGCAGTTCCTTAATTGAAGGCTTTGGCGGACAGCAGGCCGTCCAGCGTGCGTTCGTCGAATTTCATGCGCAGGCGGACGAACGCGCCTTTCGCCGTGGCGTCGCCGCCGGCCAGGTCCCGCTCGCGGAAACCGAGGAAGTTGTAGCCGGCCGACACCCACACATTGCGCTTGACCTGGTAGCCCGCCTCGACGCCGGCGCCGAACTGGCGGGACTTCTGGCCATTGCCCACCAGGGCCTGCGCGATCGCGCCGATGTCCCAGTCGCGGCTGATTTCATGCATGATGCGGCCGCTGACCAGCTGCGCCGTGGCGCGGCTCAGGATGCCGGAAGACTGGTCTTCGGCCGCCTTGGCGGCGTAGCGGGCGCTGACGACGGTCTCGCGCTGCGGCTGCCAGTTGGCATTCACCGACACCATGTGCACGGCGCGTTTCAGGTCGGCCAGGCTGGTGTCCTTCTCCAGCTTGTATTCGTACTTGGCCAGGCCGTTCCAGCCCAGCGTTTCCAGCGCGCGGTAGGCGACGCCGCTTTGCAGCAGTTCGTTGGTGCGCGTGCCGCCGTTGTTGGCGCTGCGCGTGGCGGACAGCGTGTTCTTGGCCAGGAAGGCCCACGTGTCGCTCAGCTTGTACGACAGGCCGACCTGGTTCAGCAGGCCGTCGCTGTCGGCGCCGTGGCGCAGTTCCAGGCGGGCGGTGCCCTTCCAGCGCGGGTCGCGGCTGTACTCGATGGCGCCGGTGGCGGCGATCGATTCGTTGTCGGCCTTGCCAGCCAGGACCTGCACGCGCTCGAAGGTCGTCTGCGCGCGCACGCCGTCGGCGATGGTCCACAGGTTGCGCAGGCCGATGGCCGCTTCGGCCTGGCGGTCCGACAGCGTGGTGCCGCGGGCGCGGTATTCGGAGAACACGCGGCCGTCCTTCATGTAGTCGGAATCGATGCCGAACACGGTGGCATTGCGCTGCACGCCTTCGTTCAGTTCGTAGTTCGAACCGAGGCTGCTGATCATTTCATGGCGGCCGTACACGCGGCTGCCGTTGGCGAAGCGGTATTCGCCGCCCACGGCCGCCATGCGGCGGTCGCTGTCCTTGACGTCCTGCTCGCCTTCGACGAACACGCTGGCCTGCGGCAGGCCCGGCACCTGCGCCGATACCTTGGCGCGCACGCTGGTCATCTCCGGCTGGGCCAGCACCGTGTTGGCGGCGGCCTGCTCGCGCGAGCGGCGCACGCCGCCTTCCACGCGGACGCCGTTCCTGAACGAGTAGGCCGCGCTGACCGCCACGCCGTCGCGGGCCGCGCCGGTGACCAGGTCTTCCGTGTGCAGCGCCTCGCCCATCAGCTTGACGTTGTCGGTGACGGCGTAGTTGGCGCGGGCGCCCGCCTCGATGCGGCCTTTCGGCAGGCTGGCGATCGGGTTGTCGAATTCCAGGTCGGCGCGGCCGGCAAACACGCGGCTTTCCAGCTTGCCGTCGATGCGGGTCGCGTCGAAGCGTGCCGCGCGGCCGGTGGTGTCGTACTTGTCCATCTGGGCCGCTTCGACGATGACGGTGGTCTTCGCATCCGGCTTGACGGTGGCGTTGACGCTGACCAGCGTCGATTCGGCGATCGGGTTGCGGTCGTCGATGTACGAGCCGCCCACTTCCACGTATTTGCCGATCTTGTACTGCGCGGCGGCGCCGGCCACCCAGAAGTTCGGCGCGCCCTGGTCCACTTCGTAGCTGAGGCGGATCGACACCGGGTTCAGGTTTTCGTCCAGGCTCGGCACGGGGGCGCGGAACAGGATGCGGCCGGTCAGCTGGTCGATATCGTAGTCGGCGTAACGCGATTGCGCGGCGACGGACAGGATCACGCCCGGCTGGTTGCGGTCGCGCACCAGCAGTTCGATCCGCTCGCTGTTGATGACCATCTGGCCGGTGCCGGTCAGGTAGGGGCCGGACGTGCCGTTGGCGGCGAATTCGACGACCATCTGGCGGGTGCTGTCGCGGCTCGCGAACACGTCCACGGCCAGGTTGCCTTCCTCGTAGTGGCCGCGCATGCCGGTCAGCGCACGGTTGTAGGCGCCCAGGTTGCGCGCCGGCGTCACGCCCGGCGGCGTCATGTCGCCGTACATCAGCCACGATTTCTTGCGCTCGGCGCGGGCATACAGGCGGCTGTCGGACTGCGCGTCGAAGCCGCGCTTCGCGTCATCGCCGTAGGTTGGGTAGTAGGAGATCGGGTTCAGGTCGCGGAACAGCTTCTGTTCCTTCTGCTTCTGCGAGTCGTAGGACATGGTCAGCAGCGTGTCGTGGCCGATGTCGCCCTTCATGAACATGGCGGCGCGCGCGGCGGCGGCCAGTGCGTTGTCGCCCGACGTCGTGGACAGGCTGTGCAGCTCGTCCTCGAACGCGTCGAACGAGCGGGCCGGATGCGCGGTGTTGCCGCTGCTGCGGTTCAGGCTCAGCGTGCCGTCGATGACGCCGGCGGCCACCAGCGGGCGCAGGTCCGGCACGAAGGCGAGCGTGCTGGCCGCCTGCACCGCGCCGCTGCGTACCAGCAGCTGGGCGTCGCCCGCTACCTTCGGCGCGCGCAGCGGGAAGTCGGCGGTGCCGCCTTCCATGAAGATCTGCAGGCCCGGCTCGCGGGGATCCGGATCGGCCTGCTCCCACTGGCCGCGGGAAGCTTCCAGCGTCAGCGCGGTGCGCGCGGCAACCGGCACGCCGTTCGCGTCTTCCAGGTGCACGCGCACCATCGCCAGCGTGCGGCCATCGGCGCGCACGGCATTCTTTGGCGGCTCGATGCGGATGCGTGCCAGTGCACCCGGCACGATCACGTCGATGCGGCTGCTGCCGCGCGGATTGCCGAACTGGTCGCGCTGCACGACTTCCAGCGTGTTGCGGCCGGCCTTCAGCGGCACGCCGATGTATTCCCAGCTCTCCATCCGTTGCTCGGCCAGCGTGCTGCGCTTGCCGACGCGGGATTCGTCCACCGCGTTGCCGTTGACGGTCAGCGCGAACGTCACGCCGGCGCCGCCCTTGACGCGCACGGTCGCCTGGTCGGCGGCCAGCACGGCGCCATCGGCCAGGCCGATGAAGCCGATCTCGTTGCTCATCGCGGCCAGGTCGGTTGCTTCCGCCTTGGCCGGTGCTGCCACGGCGGCCAGCGCCTGCGCGGCGGCGCGCTGTTCCTGCTGCAGCACGTTGCGGCGGGCGGCGATGGTGTCGCGCAGTTCGGCGCTGCAGCCCTGGATCGCGAAATCGGCCTTGGCCAGTTCGCCGTCGTGCATGTCGACGAAGCGGCTGCCGGCATCGCCCGCATTGCGGTTCGACAGCACGGCCAGCGTGCTGCCAGCGGGCAGCGTGAAGCCGTCCACCTTGGCGACGTGGGTGCGCGGGAGCACTTCGGCAAAGCTGTAGCGGCCGTCGGCGTCGGTCTGCGCGTAGCTGCCGTCTTCCAGGTAGATGCGCACGCCCGGCACGCCCGGCTCGGTGGCGCTGCGCAGGCCGTCGTTGTCGCAATCGGCGAACACGGTACCGACGATGTGGCCCTTGTCGCTGAACACGCCTGCCTGCACCCTGACCTTGGCGGCGGACGTGGCGCTGGTCAGCGCGAGCGGCGCGGTGCTGGTGGCATGGGCGCGGTTGATGCCGTCGCCCTGCAGTGCGCCGGGGCCGATGCGGACGCGGTAGCGCAGCACCGACGTGCCTTGCGCCGCCACCGTGCCGACCGGGAACTGCACCGAAGCGGTTTGTGCGGCGGCCGGATCGGCCATGGCGGCGCCGTCCAGGCGCACGGTGCCGCGCTGCAGGCTGAAGCCGGCCGGCAGGTCGTCGACGACGTTCACGCCTTCCAGGTCCACGTCGCCCGTGTTGTGGACGCGCACCGTGTAGTCGACGAAGTCGGCGATCTCGGCGACCGAGCGGGAAGCGGTCTTTTCGATGTACAGCGTCCCCGGCACGTTATCGACCGGCAGGTCGATCATCACGGCGCCGGTGGCGGCGCTGACGGTGAAGCTGCCGCCCAGCGAGCCGTTCAGCTGGATGTCGCGGCCGGCCGGCAGCGAGCCGGGCGACAGCTTGGTCGGGAACGTGTAGTTCTGCGGCGGCACCACCGTCAGGCGGTACAGGCTGGCGGCGACCAGCGGGAACACATAGCGGCCGTCGGCATCGGTGACGACGGTGCTGGGATAGCGGGTCACGCCGTCGACGTCGAACACCACGGCCGGGCCGAAGCGCTGGCCGCCGTTGCCGGCGCCGGTGACGTCGATCAGCGAGACGGTGGCGCCGGCCACCGGCTGGTTGGTGCGGCTGTCGAACACGACGCCGCTCGGGTCGATCAGCACCGAGGCGGAGGCGTCGCCGGCGCCGCAGCCGTTGATGTTGGCGTTCAGCGTGTCGTCTTCGCCCACTTCGAGCGTGCCATCATTGGGTTTCGCACCATCGGCGTTTTCGCGGGCCGTCATGACGGCCGTCGGAATGCGGAACATGCCGCTGTCGGCACCGGTTTCCATGGCCTTGTACTGTTCGCTGTCGCCCGTCTTCGTCGACTTGATCGTGATCATCACGGAATCGTGCATGACCGCGTTGGCGTCGCAGGCGTTGGCGCTGGCCTGTACGTACAGCGCGCGACCGGCCGCGGCAACCCTGGCCACCGTGGCGTACTCGGCGCTGGTGTAGTAGGTGATGGAAACCGGCAGGCGCGCCTGCACCGTGTTCGACTGCAGCGTCTGCGCACCCTTCACCGGATCGGTGAAGCCGATGCTGGCCTGGTTGGTGATCGCCGCACGCGCGGGCGCCACCAGCAGCACGGCCTGGGCGACGAACAGAAGAATGGCGAAAAAGAAAGGGTGCATGATGTCCTTGGGGGCGCTGTCCGGCGGGGAAAACTGCTGCATCCGCCGGGTATCACTTTTACCGGTTTTGACTTGAAGCGTAGAGTATCACTTTTATCGATTTCCGTACGGCATTATTCTGCGGAGTGTTGCGTGGCGGGGACGGGGAGGAACGCTGGGGACTGTCCCCGAAGGGGCCTGTCCCCGGGGTTGTTTTTGACGTTGCCGGATAGTTACGAAAAAGCAGCCCCGGGGACAGGCCCCTGCGGGGACAGTCCCCAGCCGGTGGTTAACGAAAAAGGCCGCAATCCTTTCGGATCGCGGCCCCTGCGGTACTTCAGTTAAAACTTGCTACATCATCAAGGATTGATCTTCACGCCGAAAGTCATCACCCCCGACGCGCCCGGCGCCAGCGTGCCGATCGTCGTGTCGAGCGAGCCGACGCCGCCGGTCAGCGTGGCCAGCACGGCGCCCAGCGTGGCGGCCAGCGGGTTGGTCGTGTGGTACGTCGTGTTGGCCGGGATCGTATCGTGGATCACCACATTGGTGGCCGCTGCGCCGCCCGAGTTGGTGGCGGTGATCTGGTAGCGGATGCACGCGCCCGGCAGGGCGCCGGTGGTAATCGGCGCGTTGCTGAAGGCGGTGTCCGCCACGCCATCGCAGGTCGCATCCAGCGCCTGGGATTTCGTCAGCGTCACTTGCGACGTGATGGCAGCCACGGTGATGGCGTTGTGGATGATGTCCGACACGCCCGACGTCGACGAGATGGCGCGGAAGAACAGGTTGGTCGTGCCTTCGGCGGTGCCGGCCGGGATGGTGACGTCGGCGAAGATCTGCTTGTTGCTGTTGGCTGCCACGGTCACATTGGTGATCACGGAGCCGCCGGCATCCTTCCACACGACGGTCCAGCCGCTCGGCAGCGTCTGGTTGGCCATGGCCGCATCCAGCGCCGTCTGCAGGTTGAACGTGTCCGGGCTCGCGCCGCTGTTGTTCAGCACCAGCGTGAAGCGGCTGGTCGTTCCGGGTGCCGTGGTATTGGTGACGACTGCGGACGCCTCTGCGCCGGCACCGGCGCCGGGGCCGCCTACCGTGTTGGCCGTGATGTCGAGCTGTGCGCCGGCGGCGACGGTCGTCGTGTCGGTCGCGTCGGCCTTGACGGTGCCGGTGAACGCGCTGGTGGTCGTCACGGTGATCGTGTTGGTGGCACCGGCGGCGGCACCGGCCGGCAGCGTGCCGACGGCGACGAACTTGAACGTTGCGCCGGCAGCCATGCTGCCGGTACTGGTCAGCGGGGTGGCGTTGTCGGCCACGCCGTCGCCGTTCGCGTCGGCGAAGAACTGCACGCCGGTCATGCTGAATGCGCCGGTGTTGGCGGAGGTCAGGTTGAACGTGTCGGCGCCGTTACCGGTATTGGTGACGGTGTGCGAGTAAGCCACTTGCGTGCCCGCGGCGGCGTTCTTTGCCGAGCCGGCGGTCAGCGTCAGGCTGGCGACCTGCTGCACGGTCGTCACGACGGTGTTCGAGGTTGCCGTCTGCGGCTTGGCCTGCGCATCAAGGTAGGTGGCCGTGGCCTGGTTGGTGATGGCGGTGCCGGCGGCGGTGGCGGCGTAGGCGCCGTTGGCGGCGGCCAGCAGGGCGACGATGACGAGAAGGCGCGGTGCGCGGGAGAGCGATTTCATGGGACGTTTCCTTTAAATATGCTGTAAGGCGATGCTGTAAAGCGAGCGGTAATGTGAATCAGGCTTCGTTCTTGCTGACGGTCGCGCCATTCAGGCGCATGCGGGATTTGACGGTGCTGGTCTGGCCGGCGGGCAGTTCGCCCAGGTTCCAGCGCAGGAAGCGGTATTCGGCCGGCGGCACGGGCTCGGTGACGGAGCGGCCGGCGCGCACGACGGTGCGCTGCAGCGGTACCGGTGCGTACACCTTGCCGTCCAGGCTCGCTTCGACGGCGGCCGGCGTGGCGCTGTCCGGCAGGTAGGCCATGCCGCCTTCCGGCACGGGCAGGACGGCGACGACATTGCGGGCGGCCGTCTTGCCGCGGTTGCGGTAGGCCACCTGGTATTCGATGGTTTCGCCCGGCTGGGCGGCGTCGGTTTTCTGCAGTTCGGTGCCGCGTGCGGTGGCAACGACCTTGAAGGCCTGCATGGTGACGTCGATGTCGCCGGCGGCGGCAGCGGCAGCGGCCGACGGCATGCCGGCCAGCTGCGCGAGGAAGACGAACAGGACGAAGAGGATACGGTTCATGGCTACTCCAGTGTCTGCTGCCGCCCTGCATGCTCCGGGTGGCGAATGAGCTTTTCCTTGCCAATCAGCTATGTATCACTTTTACTGATTAGATTGAATTTGCGTATGGTATCAGTTTTACTGATTTCCACACGGAAAAATTTTACTGGGTGTGGTTTTCGGGAAACGGGCAGGGCGGGGAGGTGAAGCGGGGCGGAGCCAGGGGCGCCGGGGAGTGACTATTCCAGCAACTCCGCCACCACGGCATACAGGTGGTCGGGGCTGAAAGGCTTGACGACATAGCGGTCGGCACCGGCGGCCATCCCCGCCTCGACATCGCTTTGCTGGCCGCAGGCGGACAGCAGCACGATGCGGATCAGCGCCGTGACGGGCGCGGATTTGAGCTGGCGGCACACGTCGAGCCCGTCGGCACCCTGGCCCAGCCGGACATCCAGCACGATCAGGTCCGGTGGCGCGCGCAGCACTTCGGCGAGGGCGTCCGCCGCATTCGCCACGCTGGTGACCGTGCCCAGCGGCGCAAGCGTCAGCCGGATCAGCAGGCGCAGTTCCTCGAGGTCGTCGACGACGAGGATGGCGGGCATCATGGTACGGCCGCCGGCAGCAGCAGCGTGACGGTGGTGCCTTCGCCCGGCACCGAGTCCAGCTGCACGCTGCCCTTGTGCAGTTCGACGATCTCGCGCACGATCGTCAGCCCCAGGCCGCTGCCCGGCGCATCCGTCTTGGTGCCGGTGCGGTAGAACGGGTCGAACACGCGGCCCTGCTGCTCGGGCGTCATGCCGATGCCATGGTCGGCGACGCGGAAGGCCACCGCCGGCGCGTCGCGCAGCGTGCCGGCAGCGAGCGCGATGTCGATCGCGCTGGCCGGTTCCGAATACTTCAGCGCATTGCCGATCACGTTCAACAGGGCCTGCTGCAGCTTGGCCGCGTCGGCCAGCACGGGCGGCAGATCGGCAGCGCGCTCGACGCGGATCTGGTGCCCGGAAGCGAGGCCGTCGAGGCCCGCCAGCGTCTGTTCCAGCAGCGCCGCGGCCTGCAGCGGCTGGATGTCCAGCGCCGCCACGCCGCCCGACTCGATGCGCGCCAGGTCCAGCATCTCGTTGATCAGCGCCACCAGCCGCACGGCCTGGCCGTGGATGATGCCGATGATTTCACGGGCGCCGTCGGCGGTGAAGTCGCGCTTGAGCAGCAGTTCGGAAAAGCCCAGCACGCTGGCCATCGGCGTGCGCAGTTCGTGCGTGGCGGTGGTGAAGTATTTGCGGCGCCGCGTATCGGCGGCGCGGTCGCGGCGCTCGTTTTCGCGGCGCGGCGACACGTCGCGCACGATGGCCGCATAGCGCCGCTCGCCCGCCAGCCGCAGCGCGCCCACGGAGAATTCGGCGGCAAACGGCGTGCCGTCGGCGCGCCGTCCGGTGGCCTGCAGCTGCACGACGGTGCCGGTGGACAGCTGCCGGCGCAGCGCGGCCGGATCGTCGGCCAGCAGGTCGGTTGCCGTGCAGCCCACCAGCGCATCGGCCGCCGTGCCGAAGATGCGCTCGGCGGCGGGATTGGCCGACTGCACGGTGCCGGCGCCATCGAGCAGCACGATGCCTTCCGGGATGCGGTCGAGCAGCGCGCGCATCCACAGTTCGGTGTCGCGCTGCAGGCGCAGCGTATGCAGCAACGCGGTGGCGGCCAGTTCGTCGGACACCTGGGCCGCCAGGTCGCGCAGCAGCGCGTACTGTTCGTCGTCGAGCCGGCGGCTGCGCGTGTCGAGCAGGCACAGCGTGCCGGCCTTGGTGCCGTCCGGCGCCCGCACCGGCATGCCGGCGTAGAAGCGGGCGTGCATGCCGGTGACGATGGGGTTGTCGCTGAAGCGTTCGTCGGCCGCCAGGTTCCGCACGGCCAGCACATCGTCCTGCAGGATCGTGTGGGCGCAGAAGGAGATGTCGCGCGGCGTTTCGGTCACGTCGGTGCCGACGCGGGACTTGAACCACTGCCGCTCGGTATCGATCAGCGAGACGAGCACGATCGGCATGTCGAACAGGCGGGCGGCGATGCGGGTGATGCGGTCGAAGCGTTCCTCGGGAGCGGTGTCGAGCAGCTCGAGCGCCAGCAGCGCGCGCAGGCGCTCGGCTTCGTTCGGCGGTAACGGTGGTGCCAGCATGGGTGCCTCGTTTGAGTGCCGCGAGGTCCGGCCCGTCGCCGGCGGTCAGGTCAGCTGCAGCGCGGCTTCGACAGCCTCGCGCAGGCGCGCAAACGGCACCGGCTTCGGTAGTACCAGGAGATCGGACGGCAGCGACTTCGCAGCGATCGTCGATGGCTCGATGCCACTGACGACGATGACGCCGATGGTATCGTACTCCGGGTTATTACGTAGCGAGTCAAGCATACGGAATCCGTCCATGCCGGGCATGTGCAGGTCGGTGATCAGCAGGTCGGGACGGCGCTGACCGATTTTCAGTAGCGCTTCGAAACCGTCGTGCGCCTTGACGAGTTCCATCGGCAGGTTCCAGCCGCCCAGTTCCAGCTCGTACAGCCGCAGCATGGCGGGCTCGTCGTCGACGATCAGCACCTGCTTCAGCGCCGGCGCCGCGGCTGTTTCGGCCGGGCCCTTGACGGCCTGGCGGCGTTCCAGCACGAGTTTTTCCACCGACTTCATCGTGATGCGGCGGTGCCCGCCGGCAGTCTTCCATGCCTGCAACACGCCGCTTTCAACCCACAACTGCACGGTACGGTGGGAAACGCCCAGGATGGCCGCGGCCTCCCGGGTGGAACAGAACTCGGTGGCATCGTAGGCCACGTCGCGAATATTGCCGGACGAATTAGTCATTCTTTACTGAGGTTGCGATCGTTGCCGGCATGGGGGCGCTGGGCCGGGCTGCTTGCCAGCCCGGGATTCCTGGTGCTGGACAGGCTACGACAAGTGGTAATTGGTGAGAATTATAGGGCAGTAACTAACGCTCTTCGCGCACCCCTCCTATTTTATTTTCTTTCTGCCGGGAAGTGTTGTACCGCAGCACGGTCGTGTGCGCCTGCGGGGCCATCTTTACATATTTTTGCCTCGATGCACGCATTTGCGTTTGATGTTAAAATTTAGCATCCTAAGTAAAAGCATTGTAGTCCACTGCCTCCGCCGCCATGCCCGATCTCGACAAGACCCTGATGTCCCTGACGCACACGCTGATCCACTCGGCGCGCACGTACAAGGCCGCCGCCGACCGCATGGCCAGCGACTTCGACCTGTCGCATGCCAGCGCATGGCCGGTGCTGATGATCGGCCGGCTGGGCGACGGCGTGCGGCCCGGCGTCGTGGCCGACGCGCTGGGTGTCGAGCCCCCGTCGCTGGTGCGCATCATCGACCAGCTGGTCGCCGCCGGCCTCGTGCTGCGGCAGGATTGCCCGACCGACCGCCGCGCCAAGACGCTGTCGCTGACGCCGCAAGGGCGCGAGTGCGCCGCGCGCATCGAGAAGGCGCTGGTGCCGTTCCGCCGCGAGCTGTTCAAGGGCATGCCGAAGGAAGACATCGAGGCGTGCGTGCGCGTGCTGACGAAGCTGGACGGCGTGCTGGCGGCGCAGGCCAAAGGCTGACCGCATGCATCGCCCGACCACTGGGGAACTGCTGTTCTCGGCCAAGGCGTTTGCCGCGTCGATGCTGGCGCTGTACGTTGCGCTGGCGGCCGGGCTGCCGCGTCCGTTCTGGGCCATGATGACGGCCTACATCGTCGCCAGCCCGCTGTCCGGCGCCGTCCGCTCGAAGGCGCTGTTCCGCGTGTGCGGCACGATCATCGGTTCCATCGCCACGGTGCTGATGGTGCCGCCGATGGCCAATGCGCCCGAGCTGCTGTCGCTGGCGCTGGCGTGCTGGGTGGGCCTGTGCCTGTACGTGTCGCTGCTGGACCGCACGCCCCGTTCCTACATCTTCATGTTGGCCGGCTATACGGCGGGGCTGATCGGCTTTCCCGCCGTGTCCGATCCGGGCACCGTGTTCGATACGGCCGTGGCGCGCGTCGAGGAGATCTGCGTGGGCATCCTGGCCGCCACCGTCGTCCATTCGCTGGTGCTGCCGCAGGGCGTGGGACCGGCGCTGGTCGGCCGGCTGGACCGCGCCATCGGCGATGCGCAGCGGTGGATGATGGAAGTGCTGCGGCCGGCCGCCGGGTCGAGAGATACCCATGTGCGGCTGGCGCTGGCCGGCGAGATCAGCGACATGCGCGTGATGTCCACGCACCTGCCGTTCGACACGTCGGACCTGCGCTGGACGGCCGGCATGGTGCATGCGCTGCACGACCGGCTGACGGTGATGGTGCCGCTGCTGCTGGCCGTCGAAGACCGGCTGCAGGCGCTGGCGGAAACGGGCCCGCTGGACGACACGTGGCAGGCGATGCTGGCCGACGTGGCGCAGTGGATCGAGCAGGGCAAGGCGGCGGACCCGGTGCGGGCGCGCGAACTGCGCGACCGGCTGCAGGCGCTGGCGCCGGAACTGGGGCCGCAGGCATCGTGGCGCGACATCCTGCACGTGAACCTGGCGCAGCGCCTTGGCGCGCTGGTGGCCGCATGCGAGGAAGGCCTGGAACTGCGCGGCAGCATCGACGCGGTGCTGCACGGTGCGGCGCCCGCCATGCCGCCGCACCTGGCGGACCACCTGACGCCGTCCGTGCTGAACCGCGACCGCGGCATGGCGCTGCGCTCCGCGCTGGCCGCCGTCATCGCGATCCTGGCCTGCTGCGCGTTCTGGATCGTTACCGCGTGGCCGTCCGGTGCCGCGGCGCCGATGATGGCGGGCGTGTTCTGCTGCTTCTTCGCGACGATGGACGATCCCGTGCCGGCGATCAAGAGCTTCGTCAAATTCACGCTGTGGTCGATGCCCGTGTCGGCGTTCTACATCCTCGTGGTGCTGCCCGCCGTGCACAGCTACGAGATGCTGGTGCTGACGCTGGCCCCCGTGTTCCTCGTCGCCGGCGCCTACATGGCGCGGCCCGCCACGATGGGCAATGCGCTGGCCTTCCTGATCGGCGTGGCCGGCACGCTGTCGCTGCAGGACACGGGGCCGCTGGACATGACGTCGTTCGCCAACGGCATGATCGCGCAGATGGTCGGCTATATCGCGGCCGGTGTCGTGTCGCGGCTGGTGCGCACCGTCAGCGGCGGCTGGATGGCGCAGCGCATGCTGGCCCGCTCGCGCGACGAAGTGGCGCAGATGGCGAAGGCGCGCAGCACGCCATCGCCGCTGGCGGTGTCGGCCCGCGTGGTCGACCGCATCGGCCTGCTGATGCCGCGGCTGGCGCTGGCCAAGGCCGAACCCGGGACCCGTGCGCGCACGCTCGAGACGATGCGCGAGCTGCGTGCCGGCCTGCACATCGCCCAGCTGCGCGGCCTGGCGCCGCAGATGGCCGGTGCCGGCGTGGCGTTGCGGCCGCTGCTGGAGCAGCTGGGGACGCACGTCGGCGGCCGCCACGAGCCGGGCCTGCTGGCGCAGATCGATGCCACGTTGCGTGCCGTCTGCCGCGCGATGGAAGGCGAGGCGCGGCAGCTGGCCGCCGCCGCGCTGGCCAGCATGCGGCGCGACCTGTTTCCCCGCGCTGAAGCTTTTGAACCCGCTGTTGAAAACCTGGACCCGGAGTTGTCGCGATGATCGCGGAAGTCAGCCTGCACGGCCTGTACGTGCCGACCCTGTTGTTGCTGGCCCTGGTGGCGCTGGCGGGCACGCGCGTGCTCGGCAAGCTGCTGCTGCGGCTGGGCTTTTACCGGCTGGTGTGGCACCCGGCCCTGTTCGAATTCGCGCTGTTCTTCATTTTGCTGGGCAGCCTATCCACCCTGATGACGCATTATGGCTACTAAGATCGATCCCAAATCCGCCGCGCTGGCACTGGCGCGCTTCCTCGTCACGCTGGCCGTGCTGGTCGTTGCCGCCGGCGCCGCATGGCGCCTGTGGCAGCACTACGAAGTGGAACCGTGGACCCGCGACGGCCGCGTGAAAGCGGACGTGGTGCAGGTGGCGCCGGACGTCACCGGCCAGGTCACGTCGGTGCGCGTGCACGACAACCAGCTGGTCAAGGCGGGCGATGTGCTGTTCGAGATCGACCGTGCCCGTTTCGAGCTGGCACTGCGGCAGGCCGACGCGGCCTTGCAGGCGCAGCGCGCCGCGCTCGACGAAGCGGTCAAGGAATCGCGCCGCAACGTGCAGCTGGGCGACCTGGTGGCGCAGGAAGCGCGCGAGCAGTCGACGTCCCGCGTCGAGCAGCTGCGCGCCGCGCTGGCGCAGGCCGTCGTCAGCCGCGACATGGCGAAGCTGAACCTGGACCGCACCCGCGTGGTCAGCGCCGTCAACGGCACGGTGACCAACCTGGATCTGCGCACCGGCGCCTACGTGACGGCCGGCCATGCGGTGATGGCGCTGATCGACAGCGACTCGTACTACGTGGAAGGCTATTTCGAGGAAACCAAGCTGGCCGCCATCCAGGTGGGCGACCCGGTGCTGGTGATGCCGATGGGGCAGCCGGCGCGGCTGCGCGGCCACGTCGAGAGCTTCGCCGGCGGCATCGCCGACCGCGACCGCAGCACGTCGGCCAACCTGCTGTCGAACGTAAACCCCACGTTCAACTGGGTGCGGCTGGCCCAGCGCATTCCCGTGCGCGTGAAGCTCGATCCGGTACCGGCGGGCACGCGCCTCGTGGCCGGCCAGACCGTGACGGTCGATGTGCAGGAGCATGTGCAACCTGCCGCGCCGCCGGC
>DKJA01000132.1:22511-22823 GCA_002454505.1 Oxalobacteraceae bacterium UBA6704 | reverse complement strand
TAGATGCTTTAAGAGCAATCTAATCCCCCGCCCCTATCATCCCCCTCCCGCCTTGCCTTGTTTTAGTTGTCTTATCGCAATAAGATATTGTATAAACAGGCAATATGGTTCAATAGCGGTCCTGTGCCGGAAAGAAAACGAAATAGATGATGATGTTGTGGAAAGCCCTGTCCGCGCTGGGCGGGATGGGCGTGACCGGGCCGCTGGGTGCGATTGTCGTGATTTGGCTGCTGGCCGGGCGCAACTGGCGCCTGGCGCTGGACTGGTGCCTGTTGTATGGCGCCGGGCTGCTGGCCGTGGAGGCCACCAAGG
>DKJA01000132.1:22179-22362 GCA_002454505.1 Oxalobacteraceae bacterium UBA6704 | reverse complement strand
CTGCTGGCCGTGGTGGCCACCAAGGTGCTGTATTACGGCTGGGGTATCGGCATTCCGGCCTGGCAGTTCGCTGGGTTGTCGGGCCACGCCATGCGTGCCTGCGCCGTGTATCCGGTGGCGTTCTACGTGGCGTTTCGCGGCGCGCAGCCGCCGGCACGGCATGCCGCGCTGGCGGCCGGCGTG
>DKJA01000132.1:1796-21962 GCA_002454505.1 Oxalobacteraceae bacterium UBA6704 | reverse complement strand
CGGCGTGCTGCTGGCCGTGCTGATCAGCGTGTCTCGCGTGCCGGTGCATGCGCACTCGGTGTCCGAGGCGGTGCTGGGCGCGATCGCCGGGTTCGCGGTGTCGCTTGCCTTCATCGTCAAGGCGCGCGGCGGGCGGCCGTCCCGGCTGGGCCGGGGCCTGCTGGCGCTGTGTCTGCCGGTATTCGTCGTCATGCCGTTTACCAAGCCGTTGCCGACGGAACGGTGGATGCGGCAGGTGGCCATGTACATGTCCGGTAACGAGCCGATCGAGCGGGCCTGGCGCCAGGGGCCGGATTACCGGCGCTACCTCGAAGAGCAGGAGGGGCCCGGCAACTAAGCGGGCGTACACGCCTGGGATGGCGATTTTGTCCAGATTTCCGCCCTGCGATGGTATCATTGTGACCTTTCCAAACCATGCCTAGCCGGGCGAAGAACAGATAACAACGTGCGCCTATCTTCCATCAAATTGTCGGGATTTAAGTCGTTCGTCGATCCCACCAATTTCCAGGTGCCGGGCCAGCTGGTCGGCGTGGTGGGGCCGAACGGCTGCGGCAAGTCGAACATCATCGATGCGGTGCGCTGGGTGCTGGGCGAATCCAAGGCGTCCGAGCTGCGCGGCGAGTCGATGCAGGACGTCATCTTTAACGGCTCGACGCACCGCAAGCCGGCCGGCCGCGCCTCCGTGGAGCTGGTGTTCGACAACAACGATGGCAAGGCGTCCGGCCAGTGGGGCCAGTATGCCGAGATCGCCGTCAAGCGCACGCTGACGCGCGACGGCACGTCCACCTACTACATCAACAGCCAGCCGGTGCGCCGGCGCGACATCCAGGACATCTTCCTCGGCACCGGCCTCGGTCCGCGCGCCTACGCCATCATCGGCCAGGGCATGATTGCGCGGATCATCGAATCGCGCCCGGAAGAACTGCGCGTGTTCCTCGAGGAAGCGGCCGGCGTGTCGAAGTACAAGGAGCGCCGCCGCGAAACGGAAAACCGCCTGCACGATACGCGCGACAACCTGCTGCGCGTGGAAGACATCCTGCGCGAACTGAACGGCAACCTGGAGAAGCTGGAGACGCAGGCCGCCGTCGCGCTGAAGTTCCACCAGTTGCAGGCCGACCAGGAAGAGAAGCAGAAGCTGCTGTGGCTGTTGCGGAAGAACGAGGCGCAGGCCGAACAGGCGCGCTACTTCCGCGAGATGGAGCAGGCGCAGAACGACCTGGAAGAACAGACGGCGAAACTGCGCGGCGTGGAACTGTCGCTGGAGCAGATGCGCCAGGCCCACTTTGCCATCGGCGACAAGCTGCACACGGCGCAGGGCCACCTGTATCAAACGAATTCCGAGATCGGCAGCCTGGAGGCGCAGATCAAGTTCGTCGTCGAATCCCGTTCGCGGCTGCAGCAGCAGCTCGTCACGCTGGCCGCCCAGCGCGACCAGTGGCAGCAGCAGGCCGAGGAATACGGCGGCCAGATCGAGGAAGCGGAATTCAATCTCGAGGAGCTGGCGGCCAAGGTCGAAGAAGCGAAGATGGTCGCCGAGCAGAAGGCGGAACTGCTGCCGACGCTGGAGCAGGAATGGCGTGCCGCGCAGCAGTCGTCCACCGAGTCGCGCGCCCGCATCATGCAGGCGCAGCAGCAGCTGGAGCTGGAGTCGGCGCACCAGCGCAACGCGTCGAACATCCTGTCCGGCCTGGCGACGCGCCGCGAACGCCTGCAGCAGGAAAAGAACGGCCTGGCCTTGCCCGATTCGTCGCACCTGGAAAACCTGCGCTACCAGCTTGAAGAAAAGCAGCAGGCGCAGGAGGAACTGGGCATGCAGCTCGATGAGGCGCTGGACCAGCAGCCGGCCGTCGAGGAAGAACGCCGCGCCGCGCAGGCCGCCGTGCAAAGCGAAACGGCTGCCAATGCGCAGCTGGAAGCGCGCCTGAATGCGCTGCGCCAGTTGCAGGAGCGCGTGCAGACGCAGGGCAAGGTCACGCCGTGGCTGCAGAAGCACGAGCTGAACGAGCTGCCGCGGCTGTGGCAGAAACTGCATATCGAAGCAGGCTGGGAACCGGCCGTCGAAGCGGTGCTGCGCGAACGCACCGCGGCGCTGCAGGTGTCGAACATCGAATGGGCGAAGCACTTCTTTGCCGATGCGCCGCCGGCCAAGCTGGCGCTGTTCGCGCCCGTCACCACCGCGCCTGTCAGCGAAACGCCGGCAGGCTTCAAGCCGCTGCTCGACCTGCTGAAACTGAACGATCCGGGCCTGCGCGGCGTGCTGCAGGACTGGCTGCACAATGTGTTCGTCGCGGACGATGCGGCGCAGGCCTTCTCGCAGCGTGCGCAACTGCCGGCGGGCGGCTCGTTCGTCACGCGCCAGGGCCACGTCATCACGCAGTCCAGCGTGCGCTTCCATGCGGCCGACTCGGAGCAGGAGGGCATGCTGGGCCGCCAGCAGGAAATCGACAACATCACCAAGCAGTTGCGTGCGCAGTCCATGCTTGCCGAGGAAGCAGGCGCGCGCGCCGTGCGTGCCGAAGCGGCCGTGACGAATCACACGCGCCTGCTGACGGACCTGCGCCAGAAAAGCCAGTCGCTGACCGCTGCCGTGCATGCGCTGCAGCTGGAGGTGATGAAGCTGTCCGAGGTCGAGGCCCGCTTCAACCAGCGCAGCACGCAGATCGACACCGACCTGGCCGAGATCGGCGCGCAGGAAGCGGAACAGATGCAGGTCAAGCTGGAGTCGGAAGAAAAATTCGAGCAGCTCGACATGGAGCTGGGCAATCTGCAGGGCGACCACGAAGAAGGCCAGACGGCCTTCCTGCTGAAGGAGCAGCGCCTGGCCGATGCGCGCGACGCGCTGCGCGAGCTGGAACGCAAGGCTCAGGAAACCGCGTTCGCGGAAAAATCCGCGCGCAGCCGCATCGACGAACTGCGCCGCACGATCGTCACCGCCACCACGCAGGCCGCGCAAGTGAGCGAGAGCCTGCGCGCGGGCCAGGAAGAGCTGGCGGGGCTGGAAGCGGGCACCGCCAACGAAGGCCTGCAGGAACTGCTGGACCGCCGCACGGCGCAGGAAAAGGCGCTGTCCGATGCGCGCCATGAGCTGGACCAGATCACGCAGCAGCTGCGTCATGCGGAAGACGCGCGCACGCAGAACGAGCGCACCTTGCAGCCGCAGCGCGACAGGATCATGGAAATGCAGCTGAAGGAACAGGCCGCGCGGCTGAACCAGGAACAGTTCGCGCAGCAGCTGGCGGAAGTGCAGGCCGACGAGGCTGCGCTGGCGGAAAAACTGCATCCGGAGATGAAGGCCCAGTATCTGCAGGGCGAAGTGACGCGGCTGACCAATGCCATCGCCGGCCTGGGCGCCGTCAACCTGGCTGCACTGGACGAACTGGCCACCGCATCGGAGCGCAAGAACTTCCTCGACTCGCAGAACACCGACCTGACGGAAGCCATCGCCACGCTGGAAGATGCGATCGCCAAGATCGACAAGGAAACCCGCGACCTGCTGCAGGAAACCTTCGACAAGGTCAACGGCCACTTCTCCGAACTGTTCCCGATCCTGTTCGGCGGCGGCCAGGCGCGCCTGATCATGACGGGCGACGAGATCCTCGACGCCGGCGTGCAGGTGATGGCCCAGCCGCCCGGCAAGAAGAACGCGACGATCCACCTGCTGTCCGGCGGCGAGAAGGCGCTGACGGCAACGGCGCTCGTGTTCTCGATGTTCCGCCTGAATCCCGCGCCGTTCTGCCTGCTCGACGAAGTCGACGCACCGCTGGACGACGCCAACACGGAACGTTTCGCCCGCATGGTGAAACGGATGTCCGAACAAACCCAATTCCTCTTCATCTCGCACAACAAGATCGCGATGGAGATGGCCACTCAACTGATTGGTGTGACGATGCAGGAGCAGGGCGTATCGCGCATCGTGGCGGTGGACATGGAAGCCGCCGTCAATTTCGCTTCCGAGGCACAAGCAGCATGACCGACTTTCAAACCAGCCTGATCGCAGCAGCCGGCGTCTTCGTCGCCGGCGTATTCATCTACAACAAATGGCAGGAGCACAAGGCCAAGAAAAGCGTCGAGCGGGCCTTCGCGTCCGAGCACGACGACGTGTTGATGCGCAAGGGCGACGACGAACCGTCGTTCGACACGCATGCCGACATGCGCCACGATGCACGGCCCGAGCCGACCTTCGATACCGAGGCTGCGACAACCACGCGTGCGGAGCCGAGCTTCACGCTGGGCGACGTGCCGCTGGTCGATGGCGGCTCCGGCGCTTACGGCGTGCAGGCGCACGAGGAACCGGTGGCGCCGAGCGTCGTCGCCGACGACGTGCAGCATCCGGAACCGGTGCCTGCCGCGCCAGTGACGCCCGCAGCGCCTGTCATCCCCGTGGCCGAAACCGCCGCGCCGGCATCGGAGGCCGCCACGTCGCTCGTCGATCCGCTGGTCGACTGCCTGCTGCCGCTGGAGCTGGAAGCGCCAATGCGCGGCGAGAAAATGCTGCCGGCGCTGCAGAAGCTGCGCCTGGTCGGCAACAAGCCGGTGCACTACATCGGCCTGGCGGTATCCGGCGACTGGGAGCCGATCCAGCATGGCGTCGTCTACACGAAACTGCAGGGCGGCGTGCAGCTGGCCAGCCGCACCACGGCGCTGAATGAACTGGAATACTCGGAGCTGGTGACGCGCCTGCGCGGCATGGCCGACGAGATCGGCGCCGAGCCGCACATCCCGGACATGATCGAGGTGATGGCCGAAGCAAAGAACCTGCATCGCTTCGTGGCGGCGCACGATGCGCAGCTGGGCGTCAACCTGGCTGCCAACGGCGCGCCATGGGGCATCACCACGCTGATCGGCGCACTGGAAAAGCAGGGCTTCGACGTGCGCCCGGACGGCAAGTTCGTCATGCCGGACGGCGAGGGCGGCCAGCTGTTCACGCTGTCGACCAATGTGTCGCCGGCCGAGGAAACCACGTCGCGCCTGACGCTGCTGCTGGACGTGCCGTGCGTGGCACCGGCCAAGGACGGCTTCGGCGCCATGGTCGCCTGCGCCAGGTCGCTCGTGCAGCGGCTGGACGGCATCGTCGTCGACGACTACAACCAGCCGCTGTCCGATGCCGCGCTGGCCGAGATCGCCGGCCAGGTGAAGGATTTTTATGCCGACATGGAAGCCTCCGATATCCCGGCCGGTTCCACGCGCGCACTGCGCCTGTTCAACTGAGTTTCAACCGAGTCAAAGAAGTAAATGAGCAAAGATTCACCGGCCCCCTTCGAGCGTGCCGCCTGGCTGACGGCGGAACTGAACCGCCACCTGCACGCTTACCACGTGCTCGATGCGCCGACCATTCCCGACGCGGAATACGACAAGCTGTTCGCCGAGCTGCAGCAGCTCGAAGCGGCGCATCCGGAACTGGTGGCGCCCGATTCGCCGACGATGCGCGTGGGCGCGCCGCCGCTGGGCCAGTTCGATGCGGTCACGCATGCGGTGCCGATGCTGTCGCTGAACAATGGCTTTGCCGATGACGATGTCGAGAACTTCGACCGCCGCGTGCGCGACGGCCTCGATGAAGCCGCCGTGGTCGAATACGCGGCCGAAGTGAAGTTCGACGGCCTGGCGATCAATCTGCGCTACGAGAACGGCGTGTTCGTGCAGGCCGCCACGCGCGGCGACGGCTACACGGGCGAGGATGTGTCGGCGAACATCCGCACGATCAAATCGATTCCCCTGCGTTTGCACGGAAAAGACCTGCCGGCGGTGCTGGAGGTGCGCGGCGAAGTGCTGATGTTCAAGGCGGATTTCGCCGCGATGAACGAGCGCCAGCGCGCCGCCGGCCACAAGGAATTCGTCAATCCCCGCAATGCGGCGGCCGGTGCGCTGCGCCAGCTCGATTCCCGCATCACGGCGCAGCGCAATCTGCGCTTCTTCGCTTACGGCATCGGTGAACTGGTCGGTGCCGACATGCCCGAAACGCATTCGGGCCTGCTGGACTGGTACGCGCAGCTTGGCCTGCCGGTGGCGAAGGAACGCGACGTGGTGCGCGGCAAAGACGGCCTGCTGGAATTCTACGCGCGGGTCGGCAAGGCCCGGCCGGCGATGCCGTACGAGATCGATGGCGTCGTCTACAAAGCCAACAAGCTGGCGGACCAGCGCGCGCTGGGCTTCGTGTCGCGCGCGCCCCGTTTTGCATTGGCCCATAAATTCCCCGCCGAAGAAGCGCTCACCACCGTGCAGGCGATCGAAGTGCAGGTGGGCCGCACCGGCGCCATCACCCCCGTCGCGCGGCTGGTGCCGGTGTTCGTCGGCGGCGTGACCGTCACCAACGCCACGCTGCACAACGAAGACGAGGTGCGCCGCAAGGACGTGCGGGTGGGCGACACGGTGATCGTGCGCCGCGCCGGCGACGTGATTCCCGAAGTGCTGGCGGTGGTGCTGGACAAACGTCCTTCGCCCGAACCGGCCGCGTATGTGCTGCCGAAGACGTGCCCCGTGTGCGGTTCGCACGTGGTGCGCGAAGAAGACGAGGCCATCGCGCGCTGCTCCGGCGGCCTGACGTGCGCGGCGCAGCGCAAGGAGGCGATCCGCCACTTCGCCGGCCGCCGCATGATGGACATCGAAGGCCTGGGCGACCGCTACATCGACAGCCTCGTCGAAGCGAACCTGGTGCACAGCGTGGCCGACCTGTACCAGCTCACGCTGGACGACCTGCTGAAGATGAAGCGCCTCGCCGACGAGCGCGATGGCACCACGCCGGAGACGGTCAAGCAGGGCAAGGTCGCCACCAAATGGGCCGACAACCTGCTCGAAGCGATCGCGGCAAGCAAGCGGCCGCCGCTGGAGCGGCTGCTGTTCGCGCTGGGCATCCGCCACGTGGGCGAATCGACCGGCAAGACGCTGGCCGACTGGCTGGGCAGGTTCGAGCTGGTGCGCCGCGCGCCGGCCGCGCTGCTGCGCGTGCTGCCCGATATCGGCGGCACGGTCGCCGAATCGATCGCCGACTTCTTTGCCGAGGAAAAGAACCAGCAAGCCATCGATGCGCTGCTGGCGGCTGGCGTCGCGCCGCAGGGCGAACATGCGCCGAAGGCACAGCTGCGCGAGAAGCTGGAACCCGTCAAGCTGCTGGCCGCGCTGGCCATCCCGAAGCTAACGGAACCGCGCGCCAGGCAGTTGATCGCGCAGGACCTCACGCTGCAAAAGCTGGCGTTCCAGAAGGTGTTCAGTATTTACGGGCTGCCCGCCACGGTTGCGACGGCGCTGGAAGAGTGGATGGCCGTGCCGGCGAACCGCGATGCGGTGATGGCGCTGTCCGCGCTGCAGGGTGAATTGCTGGCCCAGCTGCCGGAAGAAGCGGCCGCCGAAGGTCCGCAGGCGGGCAAGACGTTCGTGCTGACCGGCACGCTGCCGACGCTGAGCCGTGACGCGGCCGGCGCGATGATCGAAGCGGCGGGTGGCAAGGTGGCCGGCTCCGTGTCGAAGAAGACCTCGTACGTGGTGGCCGGCGCCGACGCCGGCAGCAAGCTCGCCAAGGCCGAGGAGCTGGGCGTGACGATTCTGGACGAAGCGGCGCTGCTGGCGTTGCTGGGCAGGTAGATACACCGGGGTCAGGCTTTGACTTTGTCGAAGCTCCGCCAGCAATCAACCCCGGGGACAGTCCCCATGAAACCGGGGACGGTCCCCAGCCGCGGGCAGCTCCAGCCGGCGGACAGTCCCCAACCACAAGGCACCGCATGAACCACATCCGCAAAGCCGTCTTCCCCGTCGCCGGTCTCGGCAGCCGCTTCCTGCCGGCGACCAAGGCGCAGCCGAAGGAGATGCTGCCCATCGTCGACAAGCCGCTGATCCAGTATGCGGTCGAGGAAGCCGTGGCGGCCGGCATCACGGACCTGGTGTTCATCACGGGCCGCAACAAGCGCGCCATCGAGGATCACTTCGACAAGGCGTATGAGCTTGAGGCCGAGCTGGAAGCGCACAACAAGCAGCAATTGCTGGAAGTGGTGCGCAACGTGATTCCGAAGCACGTCAACTGCATCTACATCCGCCAGCAGGCCGCGCTGGGCCTCGGCCATGCGGTGCTGTGCGCGCGGCCGATCGTCGGCAACGAGCCCTTTGCCGTGCTGCTGGCGGACGACTTCATGGACACCGCCGACGGCGTGCGCCCGGTGCTGGCGCAGATGACGGAGCGCTACGACTTCGAGCGCGCCAGCCTGCTCGCCGTGCAGGACGTCCCGCGCGAGAACACGCGCCAGTATGGCATCGTCAGCTCGGTGCCGTACCGCGAGCGGCTGGAGCTCGTCAACGGCATGGTCGAGAAGCCGGCGCCGGAAGATGCGCCGTCGACGCTGGCCGTCGTGGGCCGCTACATCCTGTCCGCGCGCATCTTCGATCACCTTGCGCAACTGGGCACGGGCGCCGGCGGCGAGATTCAACTGACCGACGGCATCGCCGCGCTGCTGCAGCAGGAGCGCGTGCTGGCATACCGCTACGAAGGGCAGCGCTACGACTGCGGCTCGAAACTGGGCTACCTGAAAGCCACCGTGGCGATGGGCCTGAAACACCCCGAGACTGGCGACGAGTTCGCGCAGTTCGTCAAGCAAACCAGGGAGGAACTGTGACCGTCCGCGACATCCTGAAGATGGGCGACCCGCGCCTGCTGCGCCAGGCGCAGCCGGTACGCGAGTTCGATACGCCCGAACTGCATGCACTGATCGCCGACATGTTCGACACCATGCACGCGGCGAATGGCGCCGGCCTGGCCGCACCGCAGATCGGCGTCGACCTGCAACTGGTGATCTACGGCTTCAAGAAGAACGCCCGCTATCCGGATGCGCCGGAGGTGCCGGAAACGGTGCTGATCAATCCCGTGCTGACGCCGATCGGCGACGGCATGGAAGAGGGCTTCGAAGGCTGCCTGTCCGTACCCGGCCTGCGCGGCAGCGTGCCGCGCTACACGCGCCTGCATTACGAAGGCTTCGACCAGTACGGCAAGCGCATCGTGCGCGATGCCGACGGTTTTCATGCGCGCGTGGTGCAGCATGAAGTGGATCACCTGCTGGGGATTCTTTATCCGATGCGCATTCGCGATTTCACGAAGTTCGGGTTCACGGACGTGATGTTCCCGGAGCTGGATCCGAACGACGACGATTGAGGCGGGGACTGTCCCTGCAAGCGCCTGTCCCCGGGATTGATCTTGACTTTGCAGGAACTGTCGCAAAAGACAACCGAGGGCACAGTCCCCATGCGCCGACATTGTTTGTCGTTATGCAAAGAACATTGGCGTTGTCATCAATCTGTCGTAATATCCCCGCCAGCATTTAACGTCGTATAAAAAATCCAAGGCAACCGGGAGCTCTCAGGATGAATCCATCCGCATCGTCCAATCCACTCGAATTTTCAGTCCGGGGGATCATCCTCGGCGTGCTGATCACGCTGCTGTTTACCGCCGCCCAGGTCTACCTGGGCCTGAAGGTCGGCCTGACGTTCGCCACCGCCATTCCTGCCGCCGTCATCTCGATGGCGCTGCTGTCCGCGTTCAAGGATGCGACGATCCAGGAAAATAACATCGTGCAGACGATCGCTTCGGCGGCCGGCACGCTTGCTTCCGTCATCTTCGTGCTGCCGGGCCTCTTGATGATCGGCTGGTGGGCCAATATCCCGTTCTGGCCGACGTTCGGCGCGTGCGCCATCGGCGGCGTGCTGGGCGTGATGTACACGGTGCCGCTGCGCCGCGCGCTCGTCACGCAATCGTCGCTGCCGTATCCGGAAGGCGTGGCCGCCGCCGAAGTACTCAAGGTCGGCACGCAGTCCCGTTCCGGCGCCCAGGAAGGCAAGACCGGCCTGCGCGCCGTCATCTTCGGCACGCTCGCTTCGGCGCTGTATGCGCTGCTCGCCGCGGCCAAGATGATCGCCGGCGAAGTGGCGTACTTCTTCCGCTTCGGTTCGGGTTCCGGCGCCACCGGCATCGGTTCTTCCAGCTCGCTGGCGCTGGTCGGTGCCGGTCACCTGATGGGCATCACGGTGGGCATCGCCATGCTGGCCGGCCTGATCATCGCCTGGGGCATCCTGGTGCCGATCCTGACGGCCATGACGCCCATGGCGGCCGGTGTGTCGATCGCCGACCAGGCGCTGGGCATCTGGGCCAAGGAAGTGCGCATGATCGGCGCCGGCACGATCGGTGCCGCCGCCATCGTCACGCTGGCCACGCTGGCCAAGCCGATCGCCGGCGGCCTGAAGTCGGCGATGGACACGGCCCGCGCCGTGAAGCACGGCGGCGCGAACGTGCCGCGCGAAGACCGCGACATGCCGATCTTCATCGTCGGTCTCGTCACGTTGCTGTCGATGGTGCCGGCCGGCTGGCTGCTTGCCTCGTTCCTGCAAGGCGGCGTGCTGTCGTCGCTGGCCACGCCGCTGATCGTCGTCGGCATCGGCTACATCCTCGTGGCCGGCGTGCTGGCCGCCGCGGTGTGCGGTTACATGGCCGGCCTGATCGGCTCCTCGAATTCGCCGGTGTCCGGCATCGCCATCCTGACGATTCTCGGCGCCGCGGTATCGGTCGGCTACGTCGGCCGTCACGTGATGGGGCCGGAAGTGGGCCAGGCGCTGATCGCGTTCGCGCTGTTCGTCACCACCGTCGTGCTGGCCGTGGCCGTCATCGGCAACGACAACCTGCAGGATCTGAAGACGGGCCAGCTGGTCGGCGCCACGCCATGGAAGCAGCAGGTCGCGCTGATCATCGGCGTGTTCGCCGGCTCGTGCGTCGTGCCGCCCGTGCTGGAGCTGCTGAACCAGGCCTACGGCTTCGTCGGCGCGCCGAACCAGCATGCGATCTCGGACCAGCCGCTGGCCGCGCCGCAGGCGCTGCTGATCTCCACGCTGGCGCGCGGCGTCATCGGCCACGACCTGCCGTGGTACCTGATCGGCTGGGGCGCCGTCATCGGCCTGGTGCTGGTGGCCATCGACTTCGTACTGAAGAAAAGCAGCGACGGCAAATACAGCCTGCCGCCGCTGGGCGTCGGCCTGGCCGTGTACCTGCCGTCCGCCGTCATCGTGCCGGTCGTGATCGGCGCGCTGACCGGCTACTACTTCGAGAAGGCCATGAAGGGCAGGAAATACGGCGAAGCGGCGTCGCGCATCGCCGTGCTGGTGATGTCCGGCTTCATCGTCGGCGAGAGCCTGTTCAACGTGGCGCTGGCCGGCCTGATCGTCGCATCGGGCACCGGCGAACCGCTGGCGTTCGGCATCGAGATCGACGAATCCACGCGCATGATCATTTCGCTGGCCGTCGGTGCCGCGCTGCTGGTCACGCTGTACCGCTGGGCCGCCGGGTCGGCGCGCAAGCTGGAAGCGTAATCCCGCATGACGGCGCTGGATATCTTTCGCAGCGCCGCCGATGCCCTGGCATTGCTCGGCGCCGCGCCGTGGCGGCTGCTGCTGGCCGCGGTGTTCTTCCTCGTCGTGGCCGAAGGCCTGATGTTCATTCCCCGCGTGGGCTTCGTGCTGAAGATCTGCGTCGCCAGCCTGCTGGCGGTGCAGGTGCTGGCGATGTTGAAGGTGACCGCGCTGGGCGAGCCGCCGTCGTTGCTGATCCTGTTCGATGCCGTCTACCTTCCCGCCGCGACGATGGCCGTGCTGTGCCTGTGCGGCCTGCTGCCGTTCGCCGTCGGCACCGGCCTGCTCGCGCTGCGCGGTCCCGGCAGGGGCGCCCGCTATTTCTTCGGCAATGTGCTGAAGGACCGGCCGCCGGCGCCGCGCGACTTCCTCGTCTTCAAGGCCGCCATGTACGTGGTGGCGATCCCGTTCACGTTCGTCGCGCCCGGCGTCGTACTGAAGGGGTATATTGGCTGGAATGCGCTGGCGCAGGGGCTGGTTGCCGCGCTGCTGTACTGGCCGGCGCCGCTGGCGCTGCTGCTGATCGGACTGGCATTCGAAGCGTTCGCGACGTGGCTGCCGACGGCCAGGCCGCGCCGCAGCAGCGCCGCGATCGTCATGGTGTCGCTGCTGCTGTATGTGCTGTTCACGTTCGCATTCACCTACACCCTATCGTTGAAGGCATTCGGCATATGAATCCGTTGACAGGACACCGGCTGGGGCAGGGTACCTGGCATATGGGAGAACATGCGGCGCAAGCGCAGGCCGAGATCGGCGCGCTGCAGCTGGGCATCGACCTGGGCATCACGCTGGTCGACACGGCGGAAATGTACGGCGAGGGCGGGGCCGAACGCATCGTCGGCGCGGCCATCGCGGGCCGGCGCGATGCGGTGACGCTGGTCAGCAAGGTCTATCCGCACAATGCCGGCCGCACGGACGTGCAGCGCGCCTGCGAACGCAGCCTGGCCCGCCTGGGCACCGACCGCATCGACCTGTACCTGCTGCACTGGCGCGGCAACGTGCCGCTGGCCGAAACGCTGGCCGGCCTTGAAGCGCTGCAGCAGGCCGGCAAGATCCGCGCTTACGGCGTGAGCAATTTCGACACGGCGGACATGCAGGAGGCGTCGCGGCTGACCGGCGGCACGGCGATCGCGGCCAACCAGGTGATGTACAACCTGCGCCGGCGCGGCATCGAATTCGACCTGCTGCCATGGTGCCGCCAGCACGCTGTGCCGGTGATGGCCTACTCGCCGCTGGAAGCGGACCGCCGCGAACAGCGGCGCCTGTTTGCCGAACCGGCGCTGGTGGCGGTGGCCGAGCGCCACAATGCAACGCCGGCGCAGATCGCACTGGCGTGGCTGTTCGCGCAGGGCGTGACGGCGATCCCGAAGGCCGTGCAGCCGGAGCACGTGCGCGCGAACCGTGCGGCGCTGGATATCGGGTTGAGTGACGAGGATCTGGCGACGCTGGATCTGGCGTTTCCGCCGCCGCGGCGGGCGGTGCCGCTGGAGATGCTGTAGGCCGCAAAAACATTTCTTCAAAAATGGGGACAGACCCCATTTTTTGAGCAATGTTTCCCGAAAAATGGGGTCTGTCCCCATTTTTCAGGCAACTTTAGCGCCGCGCGACCGCCAGCCGGTCGATCGCCTTGTCGATCTCGATGGCCATCTGCGGGGTGAGGTTGACGAACTGGCAGCCGATCTGCACCTGTTCGCCCAGCAGGAACGAGCGGAAGCGGCGGGACAGCCGGATTTCCAGGTCGCAGATCACCACCGTCTCGCCCAGCTCCAGCCGCACCCGGTGCAGCTTGCGGCCGATGTGCAGGCCGGCCGCGTCGCGCGGCGGGCAGCGCATGCCGATGCCGCCGGACGAGATGTCGTACAGCTGCAGCTCGTAGGGCGTGCCGAACATCACGAACGATGCCGTGAAGTCGCCCACCAGCGGCGTTTCCATCCGCATCGCCGTGCGGCGGTTCAGCACGTAGCAATGGTCGGGGAAGGGCACGGGAATCAGCGTGGGCTGCGCCGCATCGAGCGGCATCCAGTCGCCCGTCAGCTCGAACTGGATGCGCGAGGAATTGAGCCAGGCGACGAACGTGGTGCGGCCGGGCAGCAGCACGGCACCTTCGTTCAGCTCCAGCGTGAAGTGGGGCTCGTCGGGGTGCACGGTGTAGATCCGGGCCAGCACCGGATCGGCACCGGCCGCATACACGGTGATCGCATCGCCCCGGTCGGCCAGCAGCTGCAGGGCATCGCCGATCGCGTCCTGGTCCGTCATGTCGTGCGAATTGGCGGACAGCGGGATGCGTTCGACGGCATCCTCCGGCCGTGGCGGGCCCTTCCGGTTCGGATGCGGCTGGGTGGGATCCGCCGTGACGGCGTCGATATTGGCTACGGACAGGTTGCTCATTGCATCCCCTTTACTGTGCCGTTTCAAGCTTCCCCGAAAAACCTGCAAGGCCGTCCATTTTGGCCTGCGCTGCGCGCCGAACGTGCGGACGGCAAGCGTATTCAGCCAGGACTGGCGCGTGTCGGAGCGGCTTTTCGGGAATGCTTTCATGGCGGGCTCGGCTCAGAATACAAGGATACCAGACAAACTTATAGATCGGAGGCAACTATGTTGTTTTGGATTCTAGAATTTCTCGTCAGGCAGCAGATAACGCCACTGGCCAACGGGCAGCTCGCCCAGTTTCACCTTGCCGATGCGCACCCGTTTCAGGCCGACGACCTTCAGGCCCACCATGTCGCACATGCGGCGGATCTGGCGTTTTTTGCCTTCCCGCAGCGTGAAGCTCAGCTGGTCCTCGTTCTGCCAGCGCACCTTGGCGGGCAGCAGCGGCTTGCCGTCCATCCACAGGCCGTGGTTCAGCTTTTTCAGGTCCGACTCCGGCAGCGTGCCCGGTTTCGTGTATTCCACGCGCACCAGGTATTCCTTGTCGACGTCGGTGGTTTCGCCGATCAGCGTTTTCGCCACGCGGCCATCCTGCGTCAGCACCAGCAGGCCGACGGAGTCGATGTCCAGCCGGCCGGCCGGCACCAGGCTGCGGAGCTGCGTGGGGTGGAACTGCTCGGGCGACGGATCGTCCGGCCACCGGTTCTCCGGCTTGATCAGCGCCACGGCCGGCGTGTAGCCGTCTTCGGCCTGGCCGCTGACATAGCCCATCGGCTTGTTGATCAGGATCGTCACCCGCTTCGACTGCTCGGCGGCCGCCTGGCGTTCGACGGTGATCTTCTGGCTCGGGTAGACCTTGGTGCCCAGTTCGGACACCACCTGGCCGTCCACGCGCACCCAGCCCTTGGCGATCCATTCGTCCGCTTCGCGGCGGGAGGACAGGCCCAGTTCGGACATGCGCTTCGATAAACGTAACAATTCTTCGGACATCAGACTTTTAAAGCTTCCAGTAAATCGGTTTCCAGCTGGAGTTGCGTGCGTGCGTTCGACAACGTGGCGCCGTCGACGATGAACACGTCTTCGACACGCTCGCCCAGCGTCATGACTTTCGCGGTGTGCAGGTTGACGCGGTATTTCGCCAGCACGTTCGCGATCGAGTAAAGCAGGCCGGTACGGTCGTTGGCCGACACCGACAGCAGATAGTATTGGCCCCGCTCGTCCGGCCGCAGGTCCACGGTCGGCTGCACGGGGAAAGTGCGCGACAGCCGCGACAGCCGGCCCCGCACGGGCGGCTGCAGCGGTTCGTTCGACTGCAGCAGGTCGCACAGCTCGTGTTCGATCAGGCTGATGATGTCGCGATAGCTTTTCGCGAAGCTCTGCTCCGTGACGAGGAACGTGTCCAGCGCGTAGCCGTGCTTCGTCGTGTGGATCTTCGCATCGAGGATCGAGAAGTTCTTCCGGTCGAAATAGCCGCAGATGCGCGCGAACAGGTCGGGCTGGTCGCGGATGTAGACGGCGATCTGCAGGCCTTCGCCGATCGGCGCCAGCCGGCATTTGACCACCGGCTTGTCGCTGTTCATGCGGTCGTACAGCGCGCGCGTCTGCCACGCGATGTCGGACGCGTCGTGGCGCAGGAAGTACGCCATGTCCAGCTGCTGCCACAGGGGCTCGTGCGCTTGCGGCGGCAGGCCGTACAGCCGCAGCGTGGCCAGCGCCTCCTGCTGGCGGTTCTTCAGTTCGCGGTCGGTCGAATGGGGTTCGCCGCCCAGCACGCGCAGCGTCACCTTGTACAGGTCTTCCAGCAGCTTGGCCTTCCACGCATTCCACACCTTCGGGCTGGTGCCGCGGATGTCGCAGACGGTCAGCAGGTACAGGCCGGTGAGGTGGCGTTCGTCCTTGACGGTCTTGGCGAAATTCTCGATGACGTCGGGATCGGACATGTCCTGCTTCTGCGCCACCTGCGACATCAGCAGGTGCTGCTCGACGAGGAAGGACACCAGTTCCGTCTCCTCGGCGCCCATGCCATGGTCCTGGCAGAACTGCACCACGTCGGCCACGCCCAGCTTCGAGTGGTCGCCGCCGCGGCCCTTGGCGATGTCGTGGAACAGCGCGGCCACGTACAGCAGCCAGTGCTGCGGATAGTTCGCCATCAGCTGGCTGCAGAACGGGTATTCGTGCGCGTGTTCGGCCATCGTGAAGCGGCGCATGTTACGCACCACCATCAGGATGTGCTGGTCCACCGTGTACACGTGGAACAGGTCGTGCTGCATCTGGCCGACGATCTTGCGGAAGTTCGGCAGGTAGCGGCCCAGCACGGACAGCTCGTTCATCCGGCGCAGCGCATGGATGATGCCGGCCGGCGCCTGCAGGATGCGCAGGAAGTAGGCGCGGTTGACGGGATCCTGCCGGAACCCGGCATCGATCAGGTGCCGCTCGTGCCACAGCGCGCGGGTGGTGCGGGCCGTGATGCCCTTCAGCGCCGGGCGCTCCGTCATCAGCACGAAGATTTCGAGGATCGCCGACGGCGTGCGGACGAACACGTCGTCCGCGCTGATGTCGATGAAGCCGTTCACTTCGTTGAAGCGTTCGTTGATCGGCTGCGACTGGTCGTCCGGCGGGAACAGCATCGCTTCGATGTTCTGCACGAGGATCGTGTTCAACTGAACGACGGTCTTGGCGGCCCAGTAGTAGCGCTGCATCAGGTATTCGCTGGCGCGGCGCATGTGCACGCCGTCGCCGGTGGTTTCCATGCCGAGGCTTTCGGCGATGGCCGTCTGCACGTCGAACACGAGGCGGTCTTCGCGGCGGCCGGCATGCAGGTGCAGCCGCACGCGGATATCCTTGAACGCGCGTTCCTTCTCCATCAGCTGGCGCGCTTCCGTCTGCGTGATCAGGTCGCGCGTGGCCAGCGTGCGCCACGAGTTGGCAAAGCCGGCCGCCCTGGCGATCCACAGGATCACCTGCAGGTCGCGCAGGCCGCCCGGGCTTTCCTTGCAGTTCGGCTCCAGGCTGAACGCCGTGTCTTCATACTTGGCATGCCGCTGGCGCATCTCGCTGATCTTCGCGTGGAAGAACGCCTGCGGATCCATCGCCACATCGTAGGCGCGTTGCAGCTGTTCGAACAGCGCTCCGTTGCCGGTGACCAGCCGCGCTTCCAGCAGGCTGGTTTGCACGGTGATGTCGGCCTTCGACTCGGTCAGGCATTCGTCCACGGTGCGGATGCTGCTGCCGATCTCCAGGCCCAGGTCCCACAGCATCTGCACGAATTCCTCCAGCCGGCGGCGGGTTTCCTCGTCCGGCGCCTTGTGCAGCAGGATCAGCACATCGACGTCGGAATAGGGGAACAGCTCGCCGCGGCCGTAGCCGCCCACGCCCACCAGCGCCGATTCCGGCGGCAGGCCGGCTTCGTTCCACGCCTGCGTCAGCACCGCATCGACGCTCTGGCGCAGGCCGCGCAGCAGCTTCTCCGGCTTGCCGTCTTCGCGGAAGGTGGCGATCACCACCTGCCGGTCCGACTTGAGCCGGCCTTTCAGCTGGCTGCGCAACTGGTCGCGCAGCGGGGCGTTCATCGGGTGGGCGGACATGGAAGTTAAGCGATGAACGACGGCGGCAGCGGGCTGCCGGCGGACAGCGTCAGCACTTCGTAGCCCGTTTCGGTGACCAGCACCATGTGCTCCCACTGCGCGGACAGGCTGCGGTCCTTCGTCTTGATGGTCCAGCCGTCGCCCATTTCGCGGATCTCGCGACGGCCGGCATTGATCATCGGTTCGATCGTGAAGATCATGCCCGGCTTCAGTTCCTCGCCGGTGCCCGGCTTGCCGTAATGGAGCACCTGCGGCTCTTCATGGAAGCCCTTGCCGATGCCGTGGCCGCAGAACTCGCGCACCACGCTGTAGCCGGCTTTCTCGGCATGCACCTGGATCGCGTGGCCGATGTCGCCGAAGTGATTGCCGGGACGGACCTGGGCGATGCCCAGCCACATGCAGTCGTACGTCACTTCCGACAGGCGCTTGGCCAGGATCGACGGCGGGCCGATGTAGAACATGCGGCTGTTGTCGCCGTGGTAGCCGTCCTTGGTGATGATGGTGATGTCCAGGTTCACCACGTCGCCGTTCTTCAGCACCTTGTCGCCGGGGATGCCGTGGCAGATCACGTCGTTGACGGACGTGCAGATCGCCTTCGGATAAGGGGTGTAGCCGGGCGGCGCGTAGTTCAGCGGTGCCGGAATGGTGCCCTGTACATTGGTCATGTACTCGTGGCACAGGCGATCGAGCTCGCCGGTGGTGACGCCGGGCTTGACGAAGGGCGTGATGTAGTCGAGGACTTCCGAGCCGAGGCGGCCGGCGAGGCGCATGCCTTCGATGTCTTCTTGGGTCTTGATGGAAATTGCCATGTATGGGATAGGGATTCGTTGAGGGCGCGGCCCGCGCTGCAAGGCGTGCGACGCAAACGTGAGTAAGGCGTGATTATAAACGAGCGGGTGGCCGCCCGGTCGCCTCACCGGCCGGGGTGGAATGTGGAGCTGGCTGACAGGTTGGCTTATTAACTATTAGTGTCGGTAAACAGCGACTGTTAAAAGATTGCCTATAGGCAAGGTCTGTGGTTCGATGGTATATTTGTGAAATTCTTGCAGTGCAGCATTTTACTGCGTCTTCCTTCCACGCTTCTCTCACGACCGTGTGAGCTCTAAACATGAAAAATCTGAAAATCGGCACCCGGCTCGGGATCGGCTTTGCTGTTGTACTTTTGCTTCTCGTTGTACTGATCTTTACAACACTGGCGCGCATGCATGAAACCAGCGAGGCGACTGACCGCCTCGTCAACACGAGCATGAAGAACCAGCGCAGCGTGGCCGAATGGGTCAAGATCATCGAAGTCAACGGCACGCTGGTGGAAATGGCGTATATCGCGCCGGATATCGCGTACGTGAAACAGGTCGAAGAGCGCATGGCGAAAGCGTCCGCCCGCTCGGCCGAAGTACAGGAGGAGGTCGGTGCCGGCCTGCGCAATCCGAAGTCGCAGGCGCAATACGCGGCGGTGAAAAAGGTGCGCGTCGAGTACCTGGCCGCCCGCAAGGACCTGCTGGCCGCCAAGAACGCCGGCGACCAGGAAAAGGCCAGGCAGATTTTCGAATCGCGCATGCGGCCCCGTACGCTGGACTATATTGCGTCCGTCACGGCACTGGCGGAAGCCCAGCAGCAGTCGGCCGCCAATTTCGTCGACAACGTGCAGTCGGCCTATGAAAGCGCCCGCATGACGCTGATCGGCCTTGGTTCGCTGGCCGTGATCCTCGGCATCGGCTTCGCCATCTATATCACGCGCTCCATCGTGGCGCCGATCGAGCAGGCCGTGGCCGTGGCCGACCGCGTGTCGTCCGGCGACCTGACCAGCGACATCACCGTCACCACGAAGGACGAGACGGGCCAGCTGATGGGCGCGCTGCAGAAAATGAACACGAACCTGCTGGACATCGTCGGCCAGGTGCGCACCGGTACCGACACGATCGCCACCGCCTCCGCCGAGATCGCCGCGGGCAACCAGGACCTGTCGAGCCGCACCGAACAGCAGGCCAGCTCGCTGGAGGAAACCGCTTCGTCGATGGAAGAACTGACGTCGACCGTGCGCCAGAATGCCGACAATGCGCGCCGCGCCAATTCGCTGGCCGCGGATGCCGCCGGCATCGCCGAGCAGGGCGGTGCGGTGGTGGCCGAAGTGGTCGGCACGATGAGCGCCATCAACGAATCGTCGCGCAAGATCGTCGACATCATCAGCGTCATCGACAGCATCGCCTTCCAGACCAATATCCTGGCGCTGAACGCGGCCGTCGAAGCGGCCCGTGCAGGCGAGCAGGGGCGCGGTTTCGCCGTCGTGGCCACCGAGGTGCGCAACCTGGCGCACCGTTCCGCCGCCGCGGCGAAGGAGATCAAGGGCCTGATCGACGACTCCGTGCAGAAAGTGGAAGCGGGTACCACGCTGGTCGATAAAGCGGGTACGACGATGGAAGACATCGTCCGCAGCATCGGCCGCGTGACGGGCATCATGAACGAGATCTCCCACGCCAGCGACGAGCAGAGCGCCGGCATCGAGCAGGTCAACCAGGCCATCACCGAAATGGATACGGTCACCCAGCAGAATGCCGCGCTGGTGGAGGAAGCCACCGCCGCCGCCGCATCGATGCAGGATCAGGCGGCGCAACTGGCCGAAGTGGTCAGCGTGTTCAAGACGGGCATGCCGGCCGCCGTGGCGCGTCCGGTGCGTGCCGCTGCCACCACCATGGCCGTGGCCACGCAGAAGGCACTGCCTTCGCGGGCTGCGGCGCGCCCGGCTCGCCAGCCGCAGGCGGACGAGTGGGAAACGTTCTGATCGCTGTTCTTTTCTGATGTGCAAGACGCCGGCCAGTCCGGCGTTTTTTTCGGCTGTGTCATC
>DKJA01000132.1:0-1455 GCA_002454505.1 Oxalobacteraceae bacterium UBA6704 | reverse complement strand
CGGATGACACAGCCTTTTTTTCGGCTGTGTCATCCAGGATTGTTGAAATGCCCGTGGCCGCTCTCTACCGGCGGGGCGTTCAACAACCTCGGGGGACACAGCCTTTTTTTCGGCTGTGTCATCCAGGATTGTTGAAATGCCCGTGGCCGCTCTGTACCGGCGGGGCTTTCAACAACCTCGGATGACACAGCCTTTTGCTCCGCGGTGCACGGGACAGGCTCTAAAAATATCTTGCAGGAACTGTTAAAAAGTTACCACTAGGCAAGATACATGTAAAGATGTTATAGTCCTTGATCTTCTGGTTCTGAACCTCTCGCGGCGCTCTGCCCGCAACTCCACCCACGTTTTCCCTCGCGCCCGGCGCGAGTATTCCTGTCCATGAAAAATCTTAAAATCGGTACCCGTCTCGGGATCGGCTTTGCCGCCGTCCTTTTGCTGTTAATTGTCCTGGTCATTTCCACGCTCGTGCGCATGGAAGAAGCCAGCGGCCTGGTCGACCGCCTCGTCAACACGAGCATGAAAAACCAGCGCAACGTGGCCGAATGGACGCGGCTGATCGACGTCAACAGCGCCCTGGCGGAAGCGGCCTCGCTGGCGGCCGAACCGGCCGACGAAAAACGTCTCGAAGCGCGCATGACGGAAATTTCCGCCCGCTCCGGCAAACTGCAGGACCTGGTCGGCGCCGCGCTGCTGAACGAAGCCGCCCTGGCGCAGTTCGCCGAGGTGAAGTCCGATCGCGCGAACTACCTGAATGCCCGGAAGGCACTGCTGGCAGCCAAGACGGGCGGCGATGCCGCCGAAGCGAAGCGCGTGCTGGAAACGCAGTTGCGGCCCGGCACCGCGGCCTACCTGGCCGCCGTCGACAAGCTGGCGGCCCTGCAGCAGAAGGGGACCGACATCATCGCCGTCAAGGTCATCGCGTCGTACCAGGATGCGCGCCTGCTGCTGATCGAGCTGGGCGTCGTTGCCGTGGTGTTCGGCATCGGTTTCGCCATCTACATCACGCGTTCCATCGTCACCCCGATCGCACAGGCCGTGGCCGTGGCGGACAAGGTGTCTTCCGGCGACCTGACCAGCCGGATTACGGTCGGCAGCCGCGATGAAACGGGCCAGCTGATGGCTGCACTGCAAAAAATGAATGGCGGCCTGCTGGACATCGTCGGCCAGGTACGCACCGGCACGGATACCATCGCTACCGCCTCGGCCCAGATCGCGGCCGGCAACCAGGACCTGTCCAGCCGCACCGAACAGCAGGCCGGTTCGCTGGAAGAAACGGCGTCGTCGATGGAAGAACTGACGTCGACCGTGCGCCAGAATGCCGAGAACGCCCGCCGTGCGAACACGCTGGCCGCCGACGCAGCCGGCATCGCCGAGCAGGGCGGTACGGTGGTGGCCGAAGTGGTCGGCACGATGAGCGCCATCAACGAATCGTCGCGCAAGATCGTCGACATCATC
>DKJA01000061.1 GCA_002454505.1 Oxalobacteraceae bacterium UBA6704 | reverse complement strand
CCTCGGTTCGGGCGGCCTGCTGGTGGAAGCCTTCGCGGCCGATGACGCGCTGCAGGACGTCGGCGCGCGCGATGTCATCGTGCTGTCGACCAGCGCCCATATCGATCTGCACACCGTCATTGGCCAGTCGGCCACGCTGGCCATCAGCCTGCCGGACGGCACCCGTACCACATTCAATGGTGACATTACGCATGCCGCCACGCTGGGCAGCGAAGGCGGCCTGGCGCGCTACCGGTTGCGGCTGACGCCGTGGCTGTGGCGCCTCACGCAGGGCCGCAACAGCCGCGTCTGGCAAGACAAGTCGGTGATCGAGATCGTCGAAGCCGTCTTCGAGCAGTACGCGCCGCTGGCGCAGTGGCGCTGGAGCGACGATACGCAGGGTTTCCTCGCCAGCGTGCCGCCGCGCAGCTATTGCTGCCAGTACCGCGAGTCCGATTACGATTTCATCCGCCGGCTGCTGACGGAAGAGGGCATCGGGTGGCGTGTCGAGCAAACCGGACAAGGGCACGGGCTCGTGCTGTTTGCCGACAGCACGCAGGAAGCCGGCATTCCGCTCGATGCGAGCAGTGCGGCAGCGGGCAGCATCCGCTTCCATGGCGCCCGCGCGGGCGAGCAGCAGGACACGATCCAGGCGCTGCAGGCCCGCCGCGCCGTGACGGCCACGTTGACCACCGTGCTCAGTTACGACTACAAGGCCAAGAAAGTGGTGGCGGCCAGCGCTCCGGCGCTGCAGCGGCACGGCAGCCTGCCGGAACTGGAAAGCTACGATGTGCCGGGCCAGTATGCCTATGCCAGCGCAGCCGTCGCCCAGCACTATGCGCAACTGCAGATGCAGGCGAAAGAGGTGCGCGGCCAGCTGTGGTCGGGCCGTTCGACGGTGCGCACGCTGGCCGCCGGTACGCGCATCGATGTCACCGATGCGCCACTGGCAGCGCAGTCCGCGTTCACCGTGCTGCGCGTGACGAGCGTCGGCGTCAACAATCTGCCGGCACCCGCGCAGCAGGCGCTGGCGGAACTGTTCGGCCCGATTCCTGAATTGCTGGAAGAAGCGCTGCCCGAACAAGGCGACCTGTCGCTCGCGATCGAGCAGGCCCGCAGCGCCGGCTATGCGAACCTGTTTGAAGCGGTCGCGGCCGATGTGGTCTGGCGCCCCGAGTTGCCGGGCAGCGCGGGCCGCGCCCATCCGCGCCCGACGGCGGGCGGCACGCAAAGTGCCGTGGTTGTCGGTGCCGATGGCCAGGATACGGCCACTGGCGCGGATGAACTGTATTGCGATGCTCTGGGCCGCGTGCGGATCCGCTTCCACTGGCAGGACAAGGGTGACGCGACATGCTGGGTGCGTGTTGCACAGCGCGCCGCCGGCGGCGGCATGGGCAGCCAGTTCCTGCCCCGCATCGGCCAGGAGGTGCTCGTGCAGTTCCTCGAGAACGATATCGACCGGCCGATCATTGTCGGCGCGCTGTACAACGGCCAGGGCGAAGGCGGCGTGACGCCGTCACCGGGTGGCACGGCATCCGCTGCGGGTGGCGACTCACGCTTCGCGCCGGCGAACGATCACGCGCCCTCCGCGCAAGGCAACCTGGCATCCGGCAACAGCCCGGTATGGCATGGCGCGTCGGCCGATACGGCCGGCCACAACAATACCTCGGCCCAATGGGGCACGCGCAGCAAGGAGTTTGGCGGCACCGGTTACAGCCAGCTGCTGTTCGACGACACCGATGCCCAGGGCCGCGTGCAACTGCGCGCGACGCATGCGGCAACCGAGCTGACGCTTGGCCACCTCGTGCATGCCGCGGACAATTACCGGGGCAGCCTGCGCGGCCTGGGTGCTGAATTACGTACCGACCATTACGGCGCGCTGCGCGCCGGCGCCGGTCTGCTGGTGACGAGCTATCCGTTCCTCCATGGCGCCGATGCCCGCGACGCGGCGGGCGACAACGCGGGCGGCATGGCGCTGCTGAAACAGGCCGCCAAGGTGGCGGAAACCTTCAGCGGTGCGGCGAAAACACATGAAACGGTGACGTTGGCCGTGCACGAAGGGGCCGACAAGCCCGTCTTCAGCAAGCTCGACGGCAAAGCGGCGCCGCTGCCGGCCATGCAGACGGCCGTTTCCGGCATGGTCGCCAATACGGGACTGAATGCCGCCAACGGCGATGCAGTCGCGAAGAAGACGGCGCCGGGAGATCAGCAGCTGCCCCATTCGACCGATCCGCTCGTCGCGATCAGCGCCCGCGCCGGCCTGGCCGTTACCGCCGGCCAGGCAGTGCAGCTGAGCAACGGCGAGACGGTTGCGCTGATGAGCGGCGCGGACAGCCAGCTGTTCGCCGGCGCGCAACTGCGCGTGCACAGCAAGCAGGCGCTCGGCGTGCTGGGCGGCGCGGTTGCCGCAGGCGCCAGCGGCATCGGCGTGCAGGTCATCGCAGCGCAGGACGCGATCGATATCCAGGCGCAGGCAGACGAGCTGAAAGTGCAGGCCCGCGACGACGTCAAGGTGGCCAGTGCGAACGCGTTCGTGGACTGGGCCGCGGCGAAGAAGATCACACTGTCGACGGCAGGCGGCGCGAACATCACGATCGAGGGCGGCAATATCACGGTGCAGTGCCCCGGCAAGATCACGATCCGGGCCGGGACGAAGAGTTTTGCCGGATCGACGCAGGCGGCTTTCCCGCTGCCGCTGATGCCGCAGGCGATCTGCGTCGAGTGCCTGCTGAAGGCGCGCGCAGCCGGTTCGCCGTTTGCGATGAGGTGACCGATGTACAGCTTTGTCGATCTCCAGCAGTTACAGCAAGCCGCGGCGGCCGACTATCCGGGCCGGACGATTTTCTGCCTGGCCGATCATGGCGGCATGCCGGGCCTGCATCGCGAACTGATCAGGGCGCGGATCGGCTGGCGCAGCCTGTTTGCCGGCTCCAGCGAGGAAAAGGCGGTGGACGTTGCGCCCCTGCTGTTCTCGCTGGACGAAGCGGTGGAATCGCGACGTCACGAACTGCTGCACTGGGTGGCGGAGCACGGCACTTATACCTCGTCGATGCTGATGCTCGCCAGCCCGCTGGACTTGGACGAGCTCGCTCGCCGCCTCGGCTCGCGCCTGGATGCGGTGGTCGGCGATGATATCGAGGTCATGTTGCGCTTCTTCGATCCGCGCGTGTTCGAAGCGCTGACTGGCACGCTGGCACCGGAGCAGCTCGAAGACTTCCTTGGCGTGGCGGATGGCTGGTGGTTTTTCGACCGCAGCGGCGCGTCGGTTGCATGGCCTTCGCACTATCTGCCGGCCGATCCGTTCGAAGCGCCCGTCCGGCTCGATGACGGCCAGGCACGTGCGCTGACCGCCGCGAGCGAAATCGACCAGGTGGCGACGCAGCTGCAATCGCTCGCGCCCGAGCCATTCAGGATGGTGCCGCTGCCGCAACGTGCGGCGTTTGTCGGCGCGCAGATGGCGGCAGCGAAAGGATTGGGATTGGTGTCGGTCGAAGACATGGCGCTTTATGGCGTCGTCGCGCTCGTCGAAGGAGATGGTTTTGCCGAGACGCCGAAATGGCAGGATGCGATTGGCGCTGTCCGGGATGGCCGCAGCAGCTTTGCGGACGCGATTGCGGCGATTGGTGCCTGAGCCCAGCGGCGTGAAAATTTTGATGAGGATCAGTTGATGTTGCGTATGAATAGTGAGCCAGCCAGTCACAGCAAAGTCGGCGTGGCCTTGCTGCTGCTGTGGCCATTGCTGGGAGGATGCCAGGTGAAGGGGCAGGACGGCATGCCCCCTCTCGAATACAATCCACAGGTCATTTCCCTGTCGCTGACCGGCTACAACTACACGAACCGGTATATCGATACCTTCTCGGTAAATGGCCAGGGCGGCGGTAATCTCTTCGTCAGCTCCCCGACCAGCGGCGGAGGCGGGACGACTTGCTGTGTTTCGCATGTAGCCGGCATGCGGGAGAAGACGGTGACTGTGAGATGGCAATCCGGCGGCTGCAAGTACCACACGAAGTCGCGCATCTCCGATGAAATCTACGACAACATCCATTCCTTTTTCAAGGAAACGGAAGTCAAGGTCGACGGGCTGAACACAGCCAATCCCAAGGTCTTCGAGGTTCATTTCTATCCCGACGGCAGCGTCAAGGCCGCGATCACGGAACAGGCATCGCGTCCGCGACTGGCCCTGCCGAAGGAACGCGCTGACCGGTCGAGCTATCCAAGGTGCCCCAATGACGCAAAACCAGCAGACTGACCAGGTCGGCGACAGCAAGGCGCCGCCGCTTCAACCGGATGCCGCGGGCTTGCGGGCCGCCGCGGAACAGGCAATGACCATGAAGGTGGACACCCTGCCTGCCGTGGTGGTGACCGGCCCCCTGACGTCTGCAGCAAGAGCGGCGCAGTGTCGAAATGAAGGCAATGCCCCGGCGAGCTGCAAGCAGGCGCTCTGGCTGAGCTTTTTCTTCGACGGAACCGGCAACAACCTGGATGCGGACGTGGGGACGACCAAGCACAGCAATGTCGCAAAGCTGTATCGGGTTCATGAGCCCGACGATGAAGCTTCCGGCGTCTATCGGATTTACATACCCGGCGTCGGTACTTATTTCAAGGAGGTGGGCGACGACGGCGGCACGACGCTGGGGCTGGGCACCGGCGATATGGGCGACGAGCGGCTGGATTGGGCAATCAAGCAATTCGAGGACAAGCTGAAGCCGCATATCGCACGGGCGAATTCACCGGCGAATGCCATCCTCGAAGTGAGTGTCGCCGCATTTGGATTCAGCCGGGGCGCCGCGCTGGCGCGTGCCTTCGTCAACCGGCTGCTGAAGGCGCAGGGCAAGCGCAGCGGCGATGCCTGGCGGCTGAAAAGCTACGATTGCCCGCTGCATGTGCGGTTCATGGGGCTTTTCGATACGGTGGCGTCGGCAGGGATACCGATGAGCTTCAACAACACCAGCATCGCCGGGGCGGTCATCAATGTCCGCGCGATCATCAACGCGCGGCTCAATTTCCCCAAATACAGCCATACCAGGCCGCAGGTACTGGCATTCGCCGAGAACGCCGCGCCGGGCGCCGATCCGTCTCCCGGCATGTTTGACGGCCACCTGAGCTACGGTGGCGAACAAGGCATTCCGGCGATGGTCGAAGAGGTCCGGCATTTTGTCGCGGCCCATGAAATCCGCAATTCCTTCCCGGTCGAGAGCGTTACGATCATCGACGATGACAAGACCAGCAAGCCGGCGCAGTTCTACGAATCGGTCTATCCAGGCGTGCACTCGGATATCGGCGGCAGCTACCGCCCGGGCGAGGGCGGCCGGGGACTGGATGCGAAGGAAAAACTCGGGCTGATTCCGCTTCATCAGATGTACGAATTCGCCAGCGCCAAACTCGTTCCGCTGCTGCCGAAGACTGCTTGGGAAGAGCAGCATGCGAACGATTTCGCGATCAGCGAGACGCTGCTCGAACATTACCGGCACTATCGCACCGTGGTTCCCCAATTGACAGTCCTTGGCCCGCAGATCAATGCTCACATGCGCGCCTATTATGCGTGGCGCTTCCGGGCCATTCGTCTGAAGGAACGGGGCGACCGCACCGAAGCCGATGAAATCAACCGTATCAGCAGGGAATTCAAGACAGAGGAAGCCGGGTTGAAGAGCCGTATCGAGGCGCTGGAACAGAAGGACAAGGCCGCGTTGACGGCGTTGAATACGGCGGGTGCGGAACGTTATCGCTATCTGCAGCGCAACTACGCCAATCCGAATCTGACCTCCTTGCCCGAGTACGATGCGCGTGTGGCGCAGGCGCAGGCCCAGCGTGCCGTCACCCGCGATGCGGTGCTGCGCGAGAAAGCAAAGCTCGACGCGCTGCCGCAAATGGGCGACCTGGCCACCACGACCGCGTTCTACGACGCGCAATTGCTCGCCGACGCCAGGGCCATCCGGGACATCTACGCTGCGAAGGGCATGTTCACGGATGCCGATACCGAGCGCTATGCGGAACTGCGGCCGCATTACAAGGCCCTGATCGATGCCTACGAGGACGAATACATTCGCAACAAGGGGCTCACCGATGCGTCGGTCATCGCGTTCTTCGACAATTACGTGCACGATTCGCTGAGCGGCTTTGCCAAGGATGCGACGCTGCCGTCCGATCCGCGGGTCGTCTATCTTGGCGGCGACGAGAAGTACCGCTATGCGATGCTGCGTCGCCAGCAGGAGCAGCAACAAGGTGGGCAGCAGTATGCGCTGGCGGCAAGCCCGCCCGCGAAGGATGCCGAGCAGGTCGGCTAGCTGGCGGTACGACGGCAGGCATTGGCGCTAAGCAGGCGCCACGCCGGCCGAAAACATCGTATTGTTCAGCATGGCCGACAACTCTTCTCCAACCGATCCAGCACCGCCGCCATCCGCGTCGCTGCCCCCGCACGCCGATGCCGGACCCGGCTTCCATGAGGGTATTCCTCCAGCCGGCGCATCGCTTCCGGTAAAAAGGAGCCGCCTGCTTTGGGTCGCCATCGGGGCGGCCATGCTTGGGCTGGCATTTCTGGTTGCCTGGCTGATCAAATTCGTGGCGGCGGAGCGCGCCATGCAGCAGGTGGCGATGGCCGGTGTCGTGATGCCGGTGCAGCCACCGATCCCCGCTCCGCCAATGCCGGCCGTGCCAGGCGAACCGGCCTATCTGACGGACGACGAGGAGCCGCGTACTGCGGCTGCGCCGGCCGCCGCGAGTATCATCCCGCCCGCAGACAAATCCCCGGCGCAATCGACGCCGAAACCCCGGCCGACGCCCGCCGCCGATAAACCACCGCGGACCGTGGAGAGGCCGCCGCGGCTGGCCAGGGCCGACGATCCTGCGCCCAAGCGATCGGACGACGCCGAACGCCGGCGCATGGAAGACCGCACCGGCACCTTTCGCCGCTGCCCGCCATTGGGCAAGGAGGGCGCCGTGATGTGCCGCTGGCATATCTGCAATGGCGCGGCCGGCAAGGAAGCAGCGTGCCGCCCCTATCTGGAGCGGCGGCCGTAATTGCCGGTACGTTCAGCGGCGCCGCCGCGCCACGAACGCCAGCATGCCGACACCGGCCAGCAGCATCGCATAAGTTGCCGG
>DKJA01000010.1:7735-7868 GCA_002454505.1 Oxalobacteraceae bacterium UBA6704 | reverse complement strand
GGACAGTCCCCAGCCGTATCGCCGCTATCGTTCCGAAGGCGTCCGCACCGGATCCCCCAGCACATCCTGGACATACAGCATCGCCACCAGCACGGCCAGCACGGCTGTCAATGGCGTCGCCAGCGCCACGCCG
>DKJA01000010.1:0-7523 GCA_002454505.1 Oxalobacteraceae bacterium UBA6704 | reverse complement strand
CGCCAGCGCCACGCCGGCCAGTCCGAACAGGGCGCCGAACAAGATCTGCATGACGATGGTCAGTGCCGGCGGCAGCGCCACGGTGCGTTTCTCGATCAGTGGCGACATCAGGTAACCCTCGAGCATCTGGATCGCGGTGAACAGCAGCACCACGTACAGCGCCTGCTCGGGCGAGTGCGAGAACGCGATCAGCACGGCCGGCACGCCGCCCATCAATGGGCCCAGGTAGGGAATGAAGTCGAGCAGCCCGGCGATCAGGCCGAGGATCAGCGCCAGCGGCACGTCCAGCGCGGCCAGGCCGGCGGCGGACGCGATGCCGACCACCAGCATCGATGCGGCCTTGCCCAGCAGCCAGCGGGCCAGCGTGGTGCCCAGTTCGTCCAGCACGGCGCGGGCCCGCGCGCGTTTCTTCGGCGGCACCAGCGTCACCAGGCCGTCGATGTACAGGTGCGGCTGGGCGGCGAAGTAAATTCCGACAAAGAGGATGATCACCACGTTGCCGACGGCGCCCAGCAGGCCGGAAAAGAACAGCCCCGCGTTCGGCACGAACTGCAGCAGCTGCTTCTGCATCTGCGCCGCGGACGGCATGTCGGCCAGCAGCCGGTTCAGCAGCGGCTGCTGCGCCACCGCCGTGCGCAACGCCTGCAGCGCATCGGGCACGGCCGAGGCCAGCGTGTCGGCCTGGTCGCCGATCTGCGGCGCCATCAGCCAGCCGCCCACGCCGAACACCAGCAGCAGCGCGGTGACGACGAGCGCCAGCGCAAACGGCCGGCGCAGATGCAGCCGCTGATGCACGATGCCCGCCAGTTCATACAGCAGGATGGCGAACAGGATGCAGGCAAACACCAGCAGCAGCGCATCGGCGGCCAGCCACATCGCCGCCAGCCCCAGCACCGCGAGGATGCCGATGCCGTTGACCAGCGCCACGCGCCGCATGAAGCGCCGCTCGGGCAGGCTGTGCGGCGTGCGCGTTGCGCGGTCCGGTGCTTCATCGTGCATGCGCGGTCACTCCTGTTTCAGCAGATAGGCGGCCATGTCGCGCGCATCCCGTTCGGATACGCCGACGGCGGGCATGGTCGTCTGCGGATCGACCGATTGCGGCGCGCGGATCCAGTGCACCAGGTTGTCGCGCGTGGTGGGCAGCACGCCGGCGATGTATTTGCGCTGTTCGAGGCCTTCCAGCGGCGGGCCGACGAAGGTTTGCGATCCCGTCACGCCGGGAATCACGTGGCAGGACTGGCACGCGTACTGCGCCAGGGCGGTGCGGCCACGCTGCGGATCGGGGTTGGCCGGCACCGGTGTCGGCGCCGGTGCATCGTCGACGTTCTGCGCCGCTGCGACCAGTGCCTGGTAACTGGCCGTCGTCTGCATCGGCAGTTTTTCCAGGAAGGCGACGATGGCCCAGATGTCGTCGTCCGGCAGCTGGAATTCCCAGGCCGGCATGCCGGCCATGCGGATGCCATGCCGCGTGATCCAGTACATCTGGCGCGGCGTCCACCGGCGCGCCGCATCGACCAGCGGGCCTGGCGCCGGCTGCATGCTCTGGCCGAACGCGGCCATCGGCACGCCCGGCGCGCCATGACACTGCACGCAATGGTTATTGAACACGCCGGCGCCGCGCAGCACGCGCGCGTCGCTGGACGGCGGCGGCTCCGGCACGTTGCGGGCATGGAAGCGCACCGATTCGTGCATGCCCTGTTCGAGCAGCGAGTAGACGAACTGGTAGTGCGGCTGCGTGGCGGCCACGTTGTACCAGCCCGCCTTGAGCACGGTGAAGCCGACCAGCGCGGCGCCGGCGCCCAGCACGATGACGGTGGCAAGGACGGTTTTTACGATCAGGCGGAGTCGGTTGGAAGGCAAGATTAGTTGTCAGCAGATGCGCACAGTTGAAAAAATGATCACGATGTCTTTTCTGTATTATATGGATTCCCCCGGTTATTGCAGGAACAGTACGTGCGCGAAACACCAGGACATCCGAAGTGCGCAGTTACCGCTGATTTCGCACGTATCACATTGGCGCTGCTGCTGCCGGTGCTGCTCGTCGCCTGCGGTCAGGACGAGCCGCAAGTACAGCAGGTGCAGGGCGGCGACGTTGCCCGCGGCAAGCAGCTGCTGGCCCAGTTCCAGTGCGGCGCCTGTCACAGCATTCCCGGCGTCGAAGCCGCGCGCAGCACAGCTGGGCCGCCGCTGGACCGGTTCGGCCGCGCCAGCTACGTCGCGGGCCGCCTGCCCAATTACCCCGAACCGCTGGTGCGGTGGATCGTCGATCCGCCGTCCGTCAAGCCCGGCACGCTGATGCCGGATCTCGGTGTGTCGGAACAGGATGCGCGCCACATGGCCGCCTACCTGTACACGCTCCGATGACGGCAGCCGCGGTTTCGCCTTTGCCAATGCAGTCCGTGCTGCATCCAGCCGGCCCCGATGCCCATGCCATCGGTGTACTGGGCTGGACGATGACGGCCGCCGCCGCGGTGATCTTCGTCGGCGTCATGTGGCTGGTGCTGCGCACCTGGCAGCGCCGCGGCACGGTGCGCACCCGCACATGGATCATCGGCGGCGGGCTGCTGTTCCCCGGCGCGGTGCTGTCCGCGCTGCTGCTGTGGAGCCTCGTCAGCACCAAGGACCTTACCCATACGTCGTCGCAGGCCGGCATGCGCGTGGCCGTGACGGCCAAGATGTGGTGGTGGGAAGTGCGCTACACCGATCCGGCCACGGGCCGCGACGTGGTGCTGGCCAACGAGATCCGCGTACCTGTGGGCCGGCCCGTCTACCTGGGCCTGACGACCAGCGACGTGATTCATTCGTTCTGGGTGCCCGCGCTGGCCGGCAAGGTGGACATGGTGCCCGGCCGCGTGCATGGCCTGATGCTGCATGCCGACCGGGCCGGCGTGTTCCGCGGCCAGTGCGCGGAATTCTGCGGCGCGCAGCACGCGAAGATGGCGATGCACGTGGTGGCCATGCCGCCGGCGGAATTCGACGCCTGGCTGGCCGTGCAGGCGCGGGACGCCGCGCCGCCGGCCAATGCGCAGCTGCTGCGCGGCCGCGAGGCCTTCCTGGAACGGCGCTGCGATGCGTGCCACGTGGTGCGCGGCGTCTCCGACCGCGCATTGCTGGAGAAGGCCACGCTGGGCCCGGACCTGACGCACGTCGGCAGCCGCCTGTACATCGCTGCCGGCACGTTGCCGACGCATGCGGGCACGCTGGCCGGCTGGGTGGCCGACCCGCAATCGATCAAGCCTGGCGCGCGGATGCCCGCGGCCAGCGACCTCGCAGGAGAAGACCTGCGCGCAATGGCCGCATGGCTGGAGTCCCTGAAATGACCGCAATCCGCAAGCCGATCAGTACCGTGCCGCGGCCGCCGGAGGAACTGGAACAGCTCGAGAAAGTATGGCGCACGCCGACGGGCTGGCACCGCTTCAAGGCCGTCAACAATTCGGCCGTGGGCCTGATGTACATCGGCACGTCGCTGCTGTTCTTCGTGCTGGCCGGCGTGCTGGGGCTGCTGATCCGCGCCCAACTGGCGGTGCCGGAAAACACGCTGATCGATCCCGGCACCTACAACCAGATCTTCACGATGCACGGCACCGTGATGATGTTCCTGTTCGCGATTCCCGTCGTCGAGGCGGTGGCCGTGTACCTGTTGCCGGCGATGCTGGGTGCGCGCGACCTGCCGTTTCCGCGCCTGTCGGCCTATGCGTTCTGGGCCTATGCGATCGGCGGACTGGGATTCTTCTGCACGCTGTTCATCGGCCTGGCGCCGGATGGCGGCTGGTTCATGTATCCGCCGCTGACGGGCAAGGCATATTCGCCAGGCCTGAATGCCGACTTCTGGCTGCTGGGGATCGGCTTCATCGAGATCTCGGCGATCGCCGGCGCGATCGAACTGATTGTCGGCATCCTGTTTACCCGCGCGCCGGGCATGACGCTGTCGCGCATGCCCGTCTATGCGTGGGCGATGCTGGTGGTGGGCGTGATGATCGTGTTCGCGTTCCCCGCCGTGATCGCCGGCACCGCGTTGCTGGAACTGGAGCGGGCGTGGGACCTGCCGTTCTTCATCGCCGACCGGGGCGGCGACCCGATCCTGTGGCAGCACCTGTTCTGGTTCTTCGGCCATCCGGAGGTGTACATCATCTTCCTGCCGGCGGCCGGCATGATGTCGACGATGATCTCCACGCTGGCCGGCACGCCGCTGGTGGGCCGCCGCGCGGTGATCGTGGCGATGGTGTCGGTCGGCTTCTTCAGCTTCGGGCTGTGGGCGCACCACATGTTCACGTCCGGCCTGGACCCGCTGGAAGCGGGCTTCGCATCGGCGGCCAGCATGGCGGTGGCCGTACCGACGGCCGTGCAGCTGTTCGCATGGATCGGCACGATGTGGCGCGGGCAGGTGCAGGTCAACGGGCCGTCGCTGTACCTGCTTGGCTTCCTGTTCATCTTCGTGCTGGGCGGGCTGACCGGTGTGATGGTGGCCGTGGTGCCTTACGACTGGCAGGTGCACGACACCTACTTCATCGTCGCCCACCTTCATTACGTGCTGATCGGCGGCATGGTGTTCCCCGTGTTTGCCGCGCTGTGCTACTGGCTGCCGGTGGTGAACGGGCACCGGATGTCCGAGCGGGCGGCGCGGTGGGCGTTCGGACTGATGTTCGGCGGCTTCAACCTGGCGTTCTTCCCGATGCACATCACCGGGCTGCTGGGCATGCCGCGCCGCGTGTACACGTATCCGTCGGGACTGGGATGGGAGTGGCTGAACCTCGTGTCGACGCTCGGCTCCTTCGTGTTCGCGGCCGGCGTGGTTCTGTTCTTCGGCGCGATGATCCGCTCGCTGCTGAAGAAGGAGCAGAAGCACGACAATCCGTGGAACGGCGGCACGCTGGAATGGCTGCCGCAGGAAAGCTACGCGGTGCGCAGCATCCCGCAGGTGGAGTCGAACGATCCGCTGTGGGACAACCCGCGGCTGCCCGATGAGGTGGAGGCGGGCGCGCACTGGCTGCCCGGCACCGTGACGGGCAACCGCGAGACGATCGTCACGAGCCCTGTCAAGGCGGTGCCGGCCTACCTGCTGATCCTGCCGACGGACAGCTGGTGGCCGTTCGTGTCGGCGGCCGGCACGGCCGGTTACTTCCTGCTGCTGACGGCGAAGATGACGCTGGCCGCGTGGCTGTGCGGCGCGGTTGCCATCGTCGCGCTGGTGGCGTGGCTGTGGCAGTCGGACCGGCCGGCGCCGCAGGCGATGGCGAAGGTGGCCGACGATGTCGAGCTGCCGATCGGCGCCACCGGCACCGCCAGCCACTCGTGGTGGGCGACCGTGATCATGCTGATCGTCGACCTGGGGATTTTCCTGTCGTTCCTGTATGCGTACATCCACGTCTCGATGCGGCTGGCTGTGTGCCCGCCGCCCGGCGCGCGGCTGGCCGAGCCATGGTGGCCGGCCTTGTCATGCCTGTTGATGATTGCCAGCGCGGGCCTGGTGGCGCTGGCCCGCCGGCGGCCGCTGGACGCGCGGCAGGGCGGCGTGCGGTGGCTGATGGCCGGAGCGGCATTGGCGCTGGCCGCCGCATTCGGGCTGGAGCTGGCGGGGCAGCTCGCCGCCGGCCTCGACCCGCAGGGTCACGCGTGGGGCGCGGCGATCGCCACGATGCTGGGCTACCAGGGCATGCACGTGCTGCTGTGCGCGGTCGTCGCAGCCTATGTCGTGGCACGCTCGTGGTGCCGGCACCTGACGCCGTCCAGCCGCGCGACGCTCGATAACGGCGCGCTGATCTGGTATTACGCAGTGCTGCAGGGCCTGGTGATCGCGTTCGCGGTGCACGTCGGCCCGCGGCTGATGGAGTAATCATGGGCGACCGCTTCTTCCCCCGGCTGTGGCAGGGCACGGCGCCGCTGCTGCTGTGGGCCGCGCACTTCTTCTTCTGCTATCTGTATTCCGCCGCCGCCGGCTGCAGCGGCACGACGCATGCCGTACTGCTGGGCGCCACCGTCGCCGCGCTGCTTGCCGGCGCCTGGTTGTTGAAGGATGCCTGCGTGCTGCGAGAAGGCAAACGCCGCCACGGCTTGCTGGACATGGCCCGCATCGGCACAGCCGTGCTGGCCCTGGCGGGGATTGCATGGGGCACGCTGCCGCTGCTGATCTTCGGCGACTGCCGCTAACCGCCGAATAAAAAAGAGGGACAGACCGCTTCGGCGGACCGCCTGTTTTACAAGAAATGTCCTATAAGGAAAAATAGGGACAGACCCTGTTTTACAAGAAATGCGCCGTAAGAAAAAATAGGGACAGACCGCTTCGGCGTCTAAGGAAAAATAGGGACAGACCGCTTCGGCGGACCGCCTGTTTTACAAGAAATTTCCTGTAAAACAGGGTCTGTCCCTATTTTATGTCCCTATTTTTAGGAAAAGTCTGGCGTCTGCGCGAAGGCGCTGCGGGTTTGCTCAGAAGGAGTAGACCAGCGTCAGCGACGTCTGCGTATCCGTGTTTTTCTTGTCATCCGGAACATTGCTGTCGTTGCGGGCGCTGAAGGCGGCTTTCATTTGCATCGTGCCGTTGATCTTGGCGGACAGTGCCGTCTCCGCGATCGAGTGCGTGTTCGACGTGCCTTTCTCGACCGACACCGTCTGCGTGAATTCCGCGGACGGGCTGATCTGCCAGCGCACATTGGCGGCGCCGCGGATCGTCATGCCGTTTTCCGACTCGCCGGTGGCGCGCACGCCGGTGAAGTAGCCCGGGCCCAGCTCGACATCGACCACCTTGTCTTCGCTGCGGTAGACGCGGCTGCCGCGGCCGACCGACAGGGACGAGTAGCGCGTATAAGCACCGAAACGGTCGTTCACATGCGAGCCCAGCACGAACAGCCGTTCGCCTTCCTGCATCAGCTTGTAGGCCGCCTTGGCGGACAGCGCATAGCGTTCCGCCGAACGGACATACTCCTTGTCGCCTTCGTCGGAGACCGTCTGGTCTTCCTTGAAGAAGCCGGCCAGGATGTACTCGTTGCTCCAGTCTTCCAGCTCCTGGCGCGCGTCGATCTTGCCGGTGATGGACGTGCCGGTCGTGTTGCCGGAGGTGGAGATGGCGCCCAGTTCGGCAGACGTCTTCCAGGTGCGTTCATCGATGTTGTCGGCGGCGAACGCGGCGCCGTGGGCCACGGCCAGTGCAAGGAGGAGGGTGGCGGAGCGTGGCGATGCGAGTGTCGATGCGGTCATTGCGGATCAGCGCTGGCGGGCCGCGGGAGCGGCCGGCCGGGTTCGAAAACGGAGGAGGCTGCATTGTACCGCAGCATGGCGCCGGCGTCCGCATGTTGCAAGGAAATCATCGCCATCGGCCGCCATGTTGCCTGCCGTACCGACCGCTCCGCACGCCGCTGACAGACTGGCCCCATTACAGGAGCGCCAATGAAACCCGAAGACATCGTTACCGATCCCCCGGCCGCCGCCAAGGCTGCCGGCCTGCGCTACGTCAGCGACAGCAAGCCGGGCCTGTCCCGCATCGCCGCGAAGAGCGGCTTCCGTTATGCCGCCGCCGAACCGCAGGA
>DKJA01000122.1 GCA_002454505.1 Oxalobacteraceae bacterium UBA6704 | reverse complement strand
TCGGCATCAGCCGCACGACGATCACCCAGCTGGTGCAGCAGCTGGAGGCGCACCTGCGCGTCAAGCTGCTCAACCGCACGACGCGCAAGGTCAACGTCACGACCGACGGCGCCGCCTATTACGAGCGCGTGGTCCGCCTGCTGGCCGAGCTGGACGACATCGAGGGCGGCCTGCCCGGCGTGTCCGTCGCCCCGCGCGGCCTGCTGCGCGTGGATGTGCCGAGCCCTTTCGCCAACATCGTTCTCGTGCCGGCGCTGCCCGCCTTCCACGCCCGCTACCCCGACATCCAGTTCGACCTGGGCGCCAGCGACCGCAAGGTCGACCTGATCGGCGAGAACGTCGATTGCGTGGTGCGCGGCGGCGAGATCACGGATGGTTCTCTGGTGGCGCGCCACGTCGGCGACCTGCAGCTGGGCGTGTATGCGGCGCCGTCCTATCTGGCGCAGGCCGGCACGCCAGAGCATCCGGAGGAATTGCGCGATGCCCGCCATCGCATCGTCCAGTACGGCTGGCCGAACGGGCTGCCGTATGCGATGTCCAGGGGCGACGAAACGGTGAACGTGGGCGGGCGCTACGTGCTGGCGATCGACGACGGCAATGCCTACCTGACGGCCGGACTGGCGGGACTCGGCGTGCTGTGGCTGCCTGCGTACATGGTGGGCGAGCACGCCGCCAACGGCGCGCTGGTGCAGCTGTTCGCGGACTGGCGCATCGCGCCGATGCCCATGTACGTGGCCTACCCGCCCAACCGCTATATGCGCAGGCAGGTGCGCGTCTTCATCGACTGGATTGTCGAACTGATGGCGGTGCATGCGCCGCGCGAGCGGGCGGTGCGTTCGGGCACTGCCGATGCACGGGCTGAATCGCCGCGTTGAACGAGCGGCAGCGTATGCCTGTTCCACGTTCAACGGTGGCGGGAAGATAGCGTGGGGGTAGTCCGATTCCGATCCGGTCGAGATCGAACTAATCCAGTCGATTTCGATCTAATTCGGTCCCGATTCGGTACGCTCGCAGCTAATGCCTACCAAGAAAATGGCGCTGGCGTCGATACCGGTCCAGGCAAACGGCGACGAAGTCTGAAACGTACTACGGCGCCGCTCTGCCGTTCGGTGTTTTAGACCGTTCTGGTACAACAAGGGATGACGAGTCCGCTGCAGCTTTCCGCAGCCGGCGCCGTCATCCCGTTTGCCTTAGCCGGCGTCGACCGGCACCGGCGTGTTCAGCAGCTGCTGCTCCCACAGGTAGGCGATGCCGCTGCCGGCGGCGTGCTGCTTCATCACCTCCGTCAGGCCGGCCGCCGTGCCGACCCGGGCCCAGTCGCGCTGCCATTCGCAGGCCACTGACAGCCACGTCATCGCATTCGCGCCGGCCCGGATCATGCGCTGGATGGCCACCTGATGCGCTTCGACCGAGACGGAGCCCGATGCATCGGTGACGACGGTGACGTCCCAGCCTTCGCCGAGCGCCTGGATGACGGGCATCGCCACGCACACCTCGGTCCAAAGGCCGGCGATGATCAGCTGCTTGCGGCCCGTGGCCTTGACGATGTCGACCACTTTGCGGTCTTCCCACGTGTTGATGAAGGTGCGGTCGATCACTTCCTGGTCAGGGAACACCTCGGTGATCTGCGGGAAGATGTAGCCGCCCCGGTCTTCGATCACGCTGGTCAGGATGGTCGGCACGTTGAAGGCCTTGGCGGCCTTGGCGAGACCCGCGGCGTTGTTGACGGCCATGTGGGGATCGTGGCTGTTCAGGTTGGTCAGCTGGAAGGGCTGGTGGTCGATCAGCACGAGCACCGAGTCTTCAGGGCGCAGCAGGGAATCCAGGCCGTTACGAAATGTCATTTTCTATCCTCTATTACAGTGTGAATGGAGTGATTCCAGGTACATGCACCGGCGGTGCTGTTGCCTGAATCATCATTCTCACGGTCCGGCGCGCCGTCCGGTAGTAGCATTCCAGGGCGAGCAGTGTCGCGAAAATTGCAACGCCGGCGTGGCCGCTGAAGCGCTATGATGTTGCGCTTAAGCTATCCCCCGTCACAAAACAAGGAACCCAATTGGATCTGGAAGAGCTGCGCACTTTTGTGGAAGTCGCCGATGCCGGCGGCGTGTCGCCCGCCGCGCTGCGCCTGGGCGTATCGAAGTCGATCGTCAGCCGCCGGCTGGCCCGGCTCGAAGCCGAACTCGGCATCCAGCTGCTGGCCCGCTCGACCCGCGGTGCCGCCCTGACGGAAGCGGGCACCACCTTCCGCGACTTTGCCGCCCGGGCCTGCGCCGAGATCGACCTGGGCCGGGAAACCATCCTGCCCGACGGCGATCTGCAAGGGCGTCTGCGGATTGCCGCGCCGATTTCCTTCGGCACCACCCACCTGGCGCCCGTGCTCGCCGACATGGCGCGCCGCTATCCACGCCTGCAGATCCAGGCCAGCTACAGCGACGTCATCGTCGACCTGATCGGCGAAGGCTACGACTGCGCGATCCGGCTGGGCCACCTGCGCGATTCGAACCTGGTCGCACGCTGCGTCGGCGCGGTCCAGGGCATGGTCGTGGCCAGTCCTGATTACATCGCGGCGCATGGCGCGCCCGAGACACCCGCGGAACTCCTCGCGCACCAGGCCCTGATGCAGGGTACCGAAACGTGGCAGTTCCTGGACCAGGGCCGGATCATCGGCGTCCGCCCTCAGGGGCGCTTCAAGTCGGACAACGGCACCGCGCTGATCGCCGCCGCGCTGGCCGGCCTGGGCATCGGCTACCTGCCGTATGGCCTGATCCACGAACACCTGGCCGCCGGCGCCCTCGTACCGGTCATGCCGCGCTATCCGGTGCCGCCGGCCGGTGCCTACGTCGTGCGCCCGCCCGGCCAGCATCCGTCGCGGAAGATCCGCGTGCTGACCGAAATGCTCATCGAGTACTTCGAACAGGCGCCGCATATCGCCGGCACCGCCGCTGACGCCCCTGCGCCATGAACATTGATGGCTGGGGACCGTCCCCGGCCTTTCGGGGACTGTCCCCGGGGTTGCTCTTCCGCGCGGCCAGTCCCGGCCCCATCACACCGCCGCATCCCGCGCCGCGCAATCTCCCGCCGGCCGCCCCGCCTTGACGCTGACCAGCTTCCCGCTGCCCACCCGCTTGACCGCATAGCCGTTGCGCCCGGCCGCCTTCACATCGTACAGTGCCACGTCGGCGGCATGCATCACCTGCTCGTCGGTGACATCCCGGCCCGTCACGGCGATGCCCACGCTGGCCGTCACCTGCAGCGTCAGTTCGCCGACGACGAACGGCGGCGCCAGTGCGGCGAGGATCTTCGCGCCCAGTTCGTGCGCTTCGGCGCAATCGCGCAGCTGTTCGTAGACGATGACGAATTCGTCGCCGGCCAGCCGTGCGACCGTATCGGTGATGCGCACGGCGCCGCGCAGCCGGCGCGCGAATTCCACCAGCACGGCGTCGCCCGCCGCATGGCCATGCTGGTCGTTGATGGCCTTGAAGTTGTCGACGTCGAGGAAGGCCAGTGCCAGCGGCCTGCCGGCGCGCGATGCGCGGGCCAGCGCCTGCGGCAGGAACTGCGCGAACATGCGGCGGTTGTGCACGCCCGTCAGCACGTCCGTCGTGGCCTGCCGGTGCAGTTCCTCCTCGGAGCGGGCGCGGTGCTGCGACAGGCGGTACAGCGCGCGGCTGAGCACCCCAAACTCGTCGCGCCGCGTGCTGTCGAGCGCGGCGATGTCGCCGCTGCCCGCTTCCAGCTCCTCGACGCCCCGCCGCAGCACGGCCAGCGGCTCCATCAGCACCGTCACGAGCGCCCAGCCGGCAATCGCCGCGAACAGCACGAACGCCGTCGCCGCGCCGATGGCCTGCAGGCGCATGGCCGCCATCGGTGCGAACGCATCGCGCAGCGGGTACGACACCGCCACCGACCAGTCGACGTGATCGAGCCTGCTGAATGCCACCAGTGCCGGCGCGCCGCCGTCCTTCAGGTCCGTGCGCCAGCCCAGGCGCTGCTGCAGCGGCGCCGTCAGGATGGGCGCCGTCGCCGCCGACGGTTTCGTCAGCACCAGTTCGTGGCGGGGATGGTGGACCACCGTGCCGTCGGCCGCCACGATGAACAGGTAGCCGTAGGCTGCGCCGCGCAGCGCATCGATGCGCGCCGCGAACGACGGCCGCAGCAGGTCGATGCTGGCCACCAGCACCGCGAAGATGCGGCCGTCCGGCGCCAGCAGCGGCTGCGTGACCGACACGATGGGCCGGCCCGACAGCCGGCTGCGGAACGGTGCGGAGATCACGCTGTCGCGCGATGCCATCGTTTCAATGAAATAAGGCCGCTGGCTGGCATCGAGCGGCTTCGCCCTGCGGTCGATCATGCTGGCGACGAGCATGCCGCGGGCATCGAAGGCGGTCAGGTTGAGGAATTCCTCGCGCAGGCTGCCGTGATCCTCCAGCATCTGCTGCAGGCCGGCGGGGCCGAGCCGGCGCGCCTGGATCTCTTCGGCGAGGCTGTGCAGCAGCTGCTGCTTGTGGCGCACATCGCTGTCGATATAGGCGGCCACGCCGCCCAGCGTGGCCAGCTCCTGCTGCCCGATCGTGCGGGCCATCTGGTCTTCCGCGATGCGCAGCGCGATGGCGCCCACGCCGGCGGCGGCGGCCAGCACCATCGCCGCGACCAGCACGGTCATCTTGAAACGGAAGCTGGCGAAATGCGCGGCAAAATGCGGCGCGGCGAAATGCGGGGCAAAGAATGCAGTGAACCTGGGCACGGTACCTCCAACGTCTTGCGACGAGTGAAACGGAGTCCGGCGAGGAGTAGGCCAGCGGGAGCGGCACGCGCGAGGGTCGGGCGCGTGACGGGAAGTGGCAGGATTATATCGTACCGGACCGCTGCCGCGACCAGGAATGCAAGATTAGTTGCTTCCTGGAGACAGCGAGCCCGGCCGTCCGCTCAGAAACGCCACCAGCGCCGCCCCTCCTCCTGCGCATACGCCACGCGGGCCGGCACGCGCAGCCGGATCGCGACGCCGCCGCCGGCCGGCGTGGTCACGTCGATACGCCCGCCGATATGCCGGATCCGTTCGCGCATGCCGACGATGCCGAAATGGCCGGCGCGGCCGGACTTCGCCACCTTGCCGTCCATGCCCACGCCATCGTCCGTGACGCTGGCCTCGACGGCGCCGGGCAGGAAGCGCAGCTCGACGTCGATGCGGCTGGCCTGAGCATGCCGGATGCTGTTGACGACCGCTTCGCGCAGCACGCAGAAGATCTCGCCGGCCGCCTCGCCGCGCAAGGTGCGCGCTGTGCCGACCAGCGCGAAATCGAGCAGGTGATCGGACCCCGGCGCCAGCGTGGCCACCGCCGCGCACAGTTCGTCCAGCAGTTCCTGGCCCTGCGGTTCGCGGCGCAGCGCCATCACTTCGTCGCGCGTGCTGGCCATCATGCGGTCCGCATCGAGCAACGCCTTGTCCAGTTCGGGCAGCACGGGCAGGTCCGGCGGCATTCGCATCACGGCGGCCTGGAAGCGCAGCACGAGGCCCTGCACGGACTGCAGCAGCGTGTCGTGCAGCGAGCGGGCGATGCGCTCGCGTTCTTCCAGCCGCGCGGCGGCCCGTTCGCTGGCGCGCCGCATGACGGCCGCCATGCGCCAGCGGAACAGCAGCGCCAGCACGGCGGCACCGGCGAGCCAGCACAGCACGTGGAACCACGCCGTCTGCCAGAACGCCGGCGCGATGCGGAAGGCCATGGACGCGCCCTGGTCGTTCCATACGCCGTCCTCGTTGGCGGCGATCGCGTGGAAGCGGTATTCGCCCGGCGCCAGGTTGGTGTAGTGGGCGGCGCGGTCCTGGCGGGCCTCGCGCCAGTCGGCATCCACGCCCTCCAGCCGGTAGCGCAGGCGCACCCGCTCCGGGATCGACAAGGCCGTGGCGGTGAAGGCGATATCGACCGCCGTGGTCAGCTTGGGCAGCCGCAGGCCGTCGTTCACCTCGTATTCACGCTCGCCCGCGCGCAGCGACTGCAGCACCACGTCCGGTGCGCGCCGGTTGCGCGGGATCGCCGCCGGGTCCAGCCAGCCCATTTGCGACACCGTCGCGTACACCAGCCGGCCGGCGTGGTCGCTGGCCAGCACCTGCAATGGCCGCACTTGAGCGATGCCGCCGCGCATGCCGTCCCGGAAGTCGAAGCGTTCCCACGCCACCGGCGCATCGCTGCCGGACCACGAACGTGCCAGCTCCGCCGCCGTGATGTGGGACAGGCCGTCGATGCCGTTCATCCACAGGTCGCCTTTCGCATCGGCCACCATCGCGGCCACGCCGCGAAAGCCGTCCGCGCGCTGCGGCAGGATCGGCCGCACGCGATCGTGGTCGATCCAGGCGATGCCGCCATCGCCGCCTGCCAGCAGCCGGCCCCGGTACTCCATGAGACTCAGCACATTGCCGATGCGCAGACCCGCTTCGCGCGGCAGCAGGCGCACGCCGTCGGCGGTCAGCTCACCCAGGCGGTTGTTGGTGAAGCCGAGCCAGGTGCGGCCCGCCGAGGTGGTCATCAAGGTGATCGGCGTGCCGTCGGTCAGGGTGCGGCCACGCTCGTCGCGGGTCCACTTGCCGTCGTTGAAGCGGAGCAGGCCGTCGCGCAGCACCGATACCAGCAGCTGGCCGTTGCGGTCGACCGTCATCGTCTGCACATTGGTGCCCCACTTTTCCGCATCGGGCAGCGGCCAGCGGCGCTTCGTCTCGCCATTGAATTCCCACAGCGCGTCATTGGTGGCCACCCAGACGCGGCCGGCCGATTCGCGCAGCATGGCGGCAATGCCGCTCACTTCCGCCACCTCGCGGCGGCTGCCGTCGGCGGCCATCCGCACCAGCGGACCGGTGGCCGGCCCGTACCAGGTCTCGTCGCCCAGGCCGGGCGAGACGAGCCAGTGCAGGTCGTCGGTGCCGCCGGCAAGCTGGTTGATCCGGTGGCGGCGATAGCGCTCGATGCCCTCCACCGTGGCGACCCACAGATTGCCCTCGCGGTCGACGAAGCTGGTGGTGGTATAGCGCGGTGCGCCGGGCGGGCGCTGGAACAGTTCCACCGGCGCCAGCTTGCCGTCCGCACGGCGGCCCAGGCGCACGAAGCCGTCGTCGCGCGACGTCCAGATCGTGCCGTCGGGACCGTCGAGCAGCAGGTCGTCGTAGAGCTTCGGATCGGCCATCGGGAACGGCCGCGGCGGCACGCTGCCGGACAGCGCCATGTACTCGCCGTTCGGCACCACGGCGATCTGGCGCCCGCCGACGGTGGACATGCCGCTCATCGCTGTCGTGAACACGCGGTGGAAGCGCGTGGCGCCGCGCGGCATCGCGTAGAAGGTGTAGTTGGACAGGAACGAGTGATTGAACAGCACCCACAGCGTACCCTCGCCGTCGAAGCCGGCGGCGACCGAGTCCTGGGCCGGCAGCGTGCCTTCGCCGACCTTTTCCCAGACGCCCTTGTGCAGCCGCACGATGCCGAAGCTGGTGGAGGCATATAGCACGCCGTCGCGGTCCATGCGGATCGAGTCCACGGTGCCGGCCGGGATATCCTTGCCGGCCGCGTAGTGCGTGGCGCTACTGCGCGTGAAGATGGACATGCCGCCGAAGCGGTAACCCACCGCCAGGCCGCCGGGAATCGCGCGCACGCCCGACATGTTGACGGCGCTGAGCGGGTGGCCATACACCTCGCTGACGCGGGCGAAGCGCACGCCGTCGAACGTGTACATGCCGGCCGACGTGACGATCCACAGCATGCCGTCGTCGGTCTGGGCGATCGCATCGGCGGCCTGCGGCGCGCCGTCGGCCAGCGTCCAGGCGCGGCGTTCGTAGCTGATGCCATCGCCTTTCGGTGCGGCAGCAGTGGCCAGCGCGGCCATCATCCACAACAAAAACGCCGCCAGCGCGCACTTCCACTTCATGGTGTTCCCTTCTCATTGAAGAGCCACAAAGTGTACTGGTCATCCCCCATCGGGGGAAGATGCAAAGGCACCCCCCATTAGGGGCATCGTCCGCTCCCCTGCGGTGAGAGGGCTAGCCGCGACGCGCCGCTTGCGCCGCCTGCGAAGCCGCGGCAAAGCGGGCCAGCGCATGCGTCAACGGCGGCAGCAGCGCGCCCCGTTCCGAGTCGAGCAGCCGGGCGACGCCGGCATCGTCGGGATCGCGCAGCCGGTTCGCGCTCAGGCCCAGCAGGCTCGCCGCATGCGCCACCACTTCGATGGCCGGCACGCCGCCGGCATTGGCCAGGTGCCAGATGCCCTGTTCGCCGTCGGCCACGAGATCGAGGCAGGCATCCACCAGGTCCGGCAGATAGGTGGGTGCCAGCACGAGGTCCGACGGCAGCGCCACGGCGTCGCCGGCACGCAGTGCGGCCAGCGCCCGGCCCAGCAGGCCGGCGTCGCCATCGGCGCCGAAGCAGTCGCCGGTGCGCACGATCAGCGCATCGGGATGGGCCTGCAACACGCGCCGCTCGGCTTCCGCATGGCGGCGGCCGCACGCATCGGCCGGTGCCACGGGCGCGCTTTCGGTACGGCTGTCGCCGTCGCCCAGCACGGCCGCGCTGGACAGCATCAACAGCGGCAGGCCATGCCGCGCCGCGGCCGCCGCCAGCATGCCCGCGCGGTCGCCATGGGCGGCATCGTCGGCGGCCGTCATGCCCGCCGCATTGACGATGGCCCAGGGACGCTGTGCGCGGATCATGCGTTCGACTGCATCGGCGTCCACCATCTCGGCGCCGGCCAGCAGGCACGGCAGATGGCGGGCGGCGCAGCGCTGCGCAAAGGACCGCGCCAGCGCGCCGCTGCCGCCGACCACGAGGATGGGTGCCAGGCGCATCGGCGCCGAGCGGCCGCGGTGGCGTACCCGGCCGGCGATCGGCTGGATGGGGCAATCGATGCCGCCGCGCAGTTCGAGGGTGGTGCCGCCGGCTGTTTTCTCGCTCATGGTTCTCTCCTGGGGTCTTGCGGTCAAGCTTATGGGCAGCCGGGCCGGTGCGGCGTGGGCGTTCCCCTTGCCCGCTTGTCGGACAAAACCTCATCGGACGGTAAGGCGAAGTCTTCCGGCGCCTGTCCCGCGTTTGACCCGCGTAAGTGAATCGTACGGTGCCGGAGTTGTGACAAGATCATCGAATCCCTGCCGCCCCGGTGCGGCGGGCACACGACCCTTCACACGACTTATCCGGCAAAGGACATGCATGACCAACGCGACACAGCGGTTCGACGGCTTCGGCCCGGCCGACGATGCGCCCGAGTTCGCCCTCGGCGCGCTGAAGGACGCCATCGAAACGCGGCTCGCGCAACTGCTGGCGCCCGCCGGTGCCGGGCCTGACCGGCTGGCGGCGGCCATGCGCGCCGGCTCGCTGGGCGCCGGCAAGCGCATGCGGCCCCTGTTGCTGCTGTGCGTGGCGCGCGACCTCGGTTGCACGGCACCCGCGCTGGTGGACATCGCGTGCGCCGTCGAGATGGTGCATGCCGCGTCGCTGGTGCTGGACGACCTGCCGTGCATGGACGATGCGGCGCTGCGCCGCGGGCAGCCGGCCATCCACGTGCAATACGGTGAAGACGTCGCGGTACTGGCGTCCGTCGCGCTGCTGAGCCGCGCGTTCTGCGTGCTGGCCGACGCACCGGCAATCCCCGCCACCATCCGCACCCGGTTGGTGGCATCCCTGGCGTGCACCGTCGGCACCCAGGGTTTGGTGCGGGGCCAGTTCGAAGACCTGCACGGCGGCGGCAGCCGCAGCGCCAGCGACATTGCCGCCACCAACGACCTGAAAACGGGCGTGCTGCTGGGCGCGGCGGTGGACATGGCGGCCATCGTCGCCAATGCCGGCGCGGGCGCCGTCCGCTCGCTGCGCGCCTTTGCCTACGCCGCCGGCCAGGCCTTCCAGCTGCGCGACGATTTCCTCGACGGCGCCGACAGCGCCGTGACGGGCAAGGACAGCGGCCAGGATGCCGGCAAGGCCACGCTGGTCGCGGCGCTGGGCCGCGACGAGGCGCGCCAACGCCTGCTCGCCCATATCGCCGACGCGCAGCGCCACTTGGCCGATGCGGTCGGCGGTGCCCAGCGCACGCAGCGCTACATGGCCAGCCTGTTCGACGCTGCGCAGCCCGTGCCCGCGGCGCCGGTGTCCATCGCCCGCACGCGCATGACGGCCGTTGCCGCGCAAAGCGCGTGAGCGGCGGCGTCTTCCACTGCGTCCACCGCGTCGCGTAAGGGAACCGGCATGGCTCATTTCGGGGTTGTGGCCCCCGCTTTCCCCAGCCATTTCGCGGCGCTGTCGGCACTCGGGCTGGAACTGGTCGCACGCGGGCACCGCGTCACCTTCCTGCACCAGCCGGATGCGGCGGCGTTCGTCCGCGATGCGCGGCTGGGTTTTCACGCCGTCGGCGCCGGCACGCACCCGGCCGGTTCGCTGGCCGCCGCGCTGCGGCGCGCCGCCGATCCGGGCAACCCGGTGGGACTGCGTCGCGTCATCGCCGACATGGCCCGCGCCACCGACATGCTGTGCCGCGAGCTGCCCGCCGCGATCGAAGCGCTGCGCATCGACGCGCTGATCGGCGACCAGATGGAAGCGGCCGCCGGCATCGTTGCCGAAGCGATGGCGCTGCCGTTCGTGTCGGTGGCCTGTGCCCTGCCCGTCAATCGCGAGCCGGGCATTCCGCTGCCGGTAATGCCGTTCGCTTATGGCACCAGCGACCGGGCGCTGCGGATGGTGGAAGGCAGCACCCGCGTGTACGACTGGCTGATGGCGCCGCACCGCCGCGTCATCGAGACGCAGGCGGCCCGCTACGGCCTGCCTGCGCGCGCGCGGCTGGACGAGTGCCTGTCGCTGCTGGCGCAGATCAGCCAGACCGTCGAAGCCTTCGATTTCCCCCGCCGCGAGCTGCCCGGACATTTTCATCACGTCGGGCCATTGCGCGCCGCTTCGGCACTGGACTATCCGGGCGCCGTGATGCCGGCCGTGGACAATGGCCGGCAATTCGTCTTTGCTTCGCTGGGAACGCTGCAGGGCCACCGCTTCGCCCTGTTCCGCCGTATCGCGCGCGCCTGCCGCGAGCTCGATGTCCAGCTGCTGGTGGCCCATTGCGGCGGCCTCGTGCCGAAGCAGGAACAGGCACTGCGGCGCGACGGCGCCACATGGGTCTGCGCCTTTGCGCCGCAGCAGGCCGTGCTGGCCCGCGCGGATGCCGTGGTGTCGCACGCCGGCCTGAACACCGCATTGGATGCGATCGCCGCCGGCACGCCGATCCTCGCGCTGCCGATCGCATTCGACCAGCCCGGCGTGGCGGCGCGCATCCGCCATGCCGGCGTGGGCATGACGGCATCGCCACGCTTCGCCGGCACCGGCACGCTCGCGCGGCAACTGGCCGGCCTGCTGGACGAGCCGGTCTTTGCGCAACGGGCTGCCGCATTGGCGGCTGACGTGACGCAGGCTGGCGGCACAGTGCGCGCCGCCACCATCGTCGAACAGGCACTCGGCATCGGCCTGCGGCCGGCCGGCGCGGTGCGCCATGGCTGACCGCTACGACATCGTCCTGGCGGGCGGCGGCCTTGCCAATGGCCTGATCGCGTGGCGGCTACGCACGCACCGGCCGGAACTGCGCATCCTGCTGCTGGAACAGGACGGCCGCCTGGGCGGCAACCACACCTGGTCGTTCCACGATGCCGACCTGGATGCGGCCCAGCACGACTGGCTGGCGCCGCTGGTCTCGGCACGGTGGCCCCGCTACGACGTGCGCTTTCCCGACCTGGCCCGTGCCGTCGACGGCGGCTACGCCAGCATCGCTTCGTGCGACTTTGCCCGCGTCGTCGGTACCGCCCTCGGCCCGGCGCTGCGCACGCATGCGCACATCGAAGCGTTGACGCCCACGTCGGTGCAGCTGGCCGGCGGCGAGACGCTGCATGCGCGCGCCGTCATCGACGGCCGCGGCATGCGGCCCGGCGGCGGCCTGGCGCTGGGCTACCAGGCCTTCCTCGGCCAGGAACTGCTGCTGGCCGAACCGCATGGCCTGAGCGCGCCGGTGCTGATGGATGCGGACGTCGAGCAGCAAGGCGGCTACCGCTTCGTCTACCTGCTGCCGTTCGGGCCGGACCGCGTGCTGGTCGAGGACACGCATTACATCGACACCCCGCACCGCGATGCTTACCGGCTGCGCGCCAACATCGCCGGCTACGCGCAGGCGCGCGGCTGGCGCATCGCCGACGTGCTGCGCGAGGAACAGGGCGCGCTGCCGATCGTGCTGGCGGGCGACTTCGACGCCTTCTGGGCCGAACGGCAGGGCCAGCCCTGCGCCGGCCTGCGTGCCGGCCTGTTCCATCCGACCACCGGCTATTCGCTGCCCCATGCCGTGCGGCTGGCCGAACGCATCGCCGCCTCGCCGGAGACCGATGCGCCGGCGCTGTTTGCTTTGATCCACGCCGAAGCGCACGAGCAGTGGCGGCGCCAGCGCTTCTTCCGGCTGCTGAACCGCATGCTGTTCCTGGCCGGCGGCGCGGACGAGCGGTGGCGCGTGATGCAGCGCTTCTACCGGTTGCCGGCGCCACTGATCGCGCGCTTCTACGCGGGCCGCCTGCGGCTGCCGGACAAGCTGCGGCTGTTGTCCGGCAAACCTCCCGTCCCCGTGGTACCGGCGCTGGCCGCCGCCCTCCGTTTCAACCCCCGCGATATCTGGAAAGCAGAATGAACGCATCAACCAAAAGTGCCGTCGTCGTCGGCGCCGGCTTCGGCGGCCTGGCACTGGCCATCCGCCTGCAGGCGGCCGGCGTACAGACGACGCTGCTGGAAAAGCGCGACAAGCCGGGCGGCCGCGCCTATGTCTACGAAGACGAGGGCTTCGTGTTCGATGCCGGCCCCACCGTCATCACCGATCCCACGGCGATCGTCGAACTGTTCACGGCAGCCGGCCGCCGCATGGAAGACTATGTCAAGCTGCTGCCCGTCACGCCGTTCTACCGGCTGTGCTGGGAAGACGGCAGCCATTTCGACTACGCCGACGACCAGGAGGCGCTGGACCGCCAGATCCACGCCCGCAATCCCGCCGACGTGGCTGGCTACCGGCGCTTCCTCGCCTATTCGCAGGCCGTGTTTGCCGAGGGTTACCTGAAGCTGGGTGCCGTGCCCTTCCTGTCGTTCCGCGACATGATCGCCGCCGGCCCGCAACTGGCGCGGCTGCAGGCCTGGCGCAGCGTGTACGGCATGGTGTCCCGCTTCATCGAGGACGAGCAGCTGCGCCAGGCCTTCTCGTTCCACTCGCTGCTGGTCGGCGGCAATCCCTTCGCCACCTCGTCGATCTACACGCTGATCCATGCGCTGGAACGGCGCTGGGGCGTGTGGTTCCCGCAGGGCGGTACGGGCGCGCTGGTCGATGGGCTGGTGCGGCTTTTCCAGGACATCGGCGGCCGCTTCGAACTGAATGCCCCCGTCGCGCAGATCGAGACGGCCGGCGCGCGCGCCATCGGCGTGCGGCTGGCGGATGGCCGCTTCATCGGCGCCGACGCCGTTGCATCGAATGCGGATGTGGTGAACACGTATGCCGCGCTGCTCGGCCAGCACCCGCGCGGCGTCGAGCAGGGTGCTGCCCTGCGGAAGAAGCGCTTCTCGAATTCGCTGTTCGTGCTGTATTTCGGGCTGAATCACCACCACGCGCAGCTGCGCCATCACACCGTCTGCTTCGGGCCCCGCTACCGCGGCCTGATCGACGAGATATTCCGCGGCCAGTCGCTGTCCGACGATTTCTCGCTGTACCTGCACGCGCCGTGCGTCACCGATCCGTCGCTGGCGCCGCCCGGCTGCGGCAGCCATTACGTGCTGGCGCCCGTGCCGCACCTGGGCAATGCGCCCATCGACTGGACGGTGGAAGGCCCGCGCTACCGCGACCGCATCTTCGACTACCTGGAAGAACGCTACATGCCGGGCCTGCGCAGCCAGCTGGTGACGAGCCGCATGTTCACGCCGCTGGACTTCCGCGACGAGCTCAATGCCCACCACGGTTCGGCGTTTTCGCTGGAGCCGATCCTCACGCAGAGCGCGTGGTTCCGGCCGCACAACCGCGATGCGGTGCTGCCCAATCTTTATCTGGTGGGCGCCGGCACGCATCCCGGCGCCGGCGTGCCGGGCGTGATCGGCTCGGCCAAGGCCACGGCCGGCCTGATGCTGGAAGGAGTGATGCCATGAACGACCCCTTGCTGCAGCACGCGTCGCAGACGATTGCCGTCGGTTCGAAGAGCTTTGCCGCTGCGGCGCGGCTGTTCCCGCCGGACGTGCGGCGCAGCGTATTGATGCTGTATGCGTGGTGCCGCCATTGCGACGACGTGGTCGATGGCCAGGACCTGGGCTTCGGCGCCGTGCCGCGCCAAGCGCACGACGCGGTGCGCCAGCTGGCCATCCTCGGCGACGAGACGCAGCGCGCCTACGCCGGCGCCACGATGCACGATCCCGCCTTTGCCGCATTCCAGGAAGTGGCGCTGCGCCATGGGATCGCACCGCGCTATGCGTTCGACCACCTGGCCGGCTTCGCGATGGATGTGGCGGAAGCGCGCTACGAAACCATCGACGACACGCTGCGCTACTGCTACCACGTGGCCGGCGTGGTCGGGCTGATGATGGCGCAGATCATGGGCACGCAGCGTCCGGAAGTGCTGGACCGCGCCTGCGACCTGGGCCTGGCGTTCCAGCTGACGAACATCGCCCGCGACATCGTCGAGGATGCGCAGGTGGGCCGGTGCTACGTGCCGGCCGCGTGGCTGCGCGAGGCGGGCATCGCGCCGGAAGAGATCGCCCATCCGCGCCACCGCGCCGCGCTGGCCCGCGTGGCGGCACGGCTGGTCGATTACGCCGAGCCGTATTACGACTCGGCTGCCGAGGGGATCGCGGCACTGCCGCCCCGCTGCGCGTGGGCGATCGCCACGGCCCGCAATGTGTACCGCCAGATCGGCATCGAAGTCAAACGGCGCGGCGCGCAGGCGTGGGACGAACGCGTTAGCACGTCGAAGGCGGCGAAACTGTGGCTGCTGGCGAAAGGCGGCGGGACGGCGCTTACTGCCCGCGTGCGGACGGCGGCGCCTCGTCCGGCGCGGCTGTGGTGCCGGCCCGCCGCGGCGCCCCGCCATGCAGCGCATGGAGCTGACGCTTGAGCGTGGCGACGGGCGGCGCGTACAGGAAGCCGAACGACACGGCGCCCTCCTTGCCGTCGACCGCGTGGTGCATGCGGTGCGCCTGATAAAGGCGCTTGAGGTAGCCGTGCCGCGGCACGTAGCGGAACGGCCAGCGCTGGTGCACCAGCCCGTCGTGTGCGACGAAGTACAGCAGGCCGTAGGCCGTCATGCCCGCGCCAATCCATTCGAGCGGATGGCGGCCCTGCGTGCCGAACCAGATCAGCGCGATGGCGATGCCGGCAAACACCAGCGCATACAGGTCGTTCTTCTCGAACCAGCCCGTGCGCGGCTCATGGTGGGAGCGGTGCCATCCCCAGCCGAAGCCGTGCATCACGTACTTGTGCGCGACGATGGAAAACACTTCCATCAGCACGACGGTGGCAACGACGATGAAGGCATTGAAAAGCATGGCTGGACGGGACGATGGGAACCGTCACAGCCTATCACGGCGGACGGTCCGCACGAATGGAGGTTATGTTAATGCAGAAGATATTCGCGGTGATTTTGTCGCTGCTGCCATTGGCGGCAACGGCGGCCGATGTGACGGTCCGCGTGACCGGCGTGGCCGACGCGACGGGCAAGGTCAGCGTGGCGGTGTGCGACCGGGAGCGCTTCCTGAAGCAGTGCGTATTCAGCGGCTCGGTGCCCGCGCTTGCCGGCGAAACCGTGGTCGTCGTACGCGGCGTGCCGGCCGGCAGGTGGGCGGTACTGGCCTATCACGACGAAAACGCCAACGGCGAACTGGATCGCAACCTGCTGGGTATCCCGCGCGAGGACTACGGCTTCAGCCGCGCGGCCCGCGGCAAGTTCGGGCCGCCGTCGTTCGACGATGCGGCGATCGACGTGGGCGAGGCCACGGTCGTCGCCGTCGAACTCCGCTAGCGGTCCATCAATCCAGGTCAGCCGCGCTGTGCCGCTCGGCCACCTGCTCTTCCGGCGCACCGCGCACGCTGTTGACGCGCCGGCCCCGTTTGACCGCCGGCCGCGCCGCGATCTCGTCCGCCCAGCGCTTGACGTTGGCATACTGCTCCACGCCGAGGAATTTGCCGGCGCCGTAGATGTCGCTGATCACCAGCCCGCCGTACCACGGCCAGATCGCCATGTCGGCGATCGTGTACTCGTCGCCGGCAATATAGCGGCGCGTGGCCAGCTGGCGGTCCAGCACGTCCAGCTGGCGCTTGGCTTCCATGGCGTAGCGGTTGATCGGGTATTCCAGCTTTTCCGGTGCGTACGCATAGAAATGGCCGAAACCGCCGCCGACGAATGGCGCGGAACCCATCTGCCAGAACAGCCAGCTGAGCGTTTCCGCCCGGGCCGCCGGCTCAGTCGGCAGGAAGGCGCCGAATTTTTCCGCCAGGTGCATCAGGATCGCGCCTGACTCGAACACGCGCACCGGTTGCGGGCCGCTGCGGTCCAGCAGCGCCGGGATCTTCGAGTTCGGATTGATGTCGACGAAGCCGCTGCCGAACTGGTCGCCGTCGCCGATGCGGATCAGCCAGGCGTCGTATTCGGCGCCCGTGTGGCCCAGCGCCAGCAGCTCTTCCAGCAGGATGGTGACCTTCTGCCCGTTCGGCGTGCCCAGCGAATACAGCTGTAGCGGATGCTGCCCGACCGGCAGCTCTTTCTGGTGCGTGGCGCCGGCAACGGGCCGGTTGATGCTGGCGAACGCGCCGCCGGACGATGCCGGCGGGGTCCAGACCTCGGGGGGGACGTAGTTGGTGGCTTCGGCCATGCTCTCTCCTGTTGGTTACGCGGGATCGGCAGCGCTACGCTGCCGCATCGGTAAATTGTAACCAAAGCAGCACATCTCGTGTTTTTGCCGAAAAATCGACGGCCGGGAACTGCCGCCGGCTTGGGGACTGTCCCCGGCCTCATGGGGCCTGTCCCCGGGGTTGCCTTTCCTGAGCCCTACCCCTCCGTCACCGCCGCCACCGCATCCATCACCCGCGCCGAATACACCATCGCCGCCCCCGTATTCAGCGCAATGGCCACGCTGAGCGCCTCGGCAATCTCCTCCCGCGTGGCGCCCGCCTCGACGGCTTTCTTCGTATGGATCGTGATGCACCCGTCGCAGCGGGTCGTCACGGCCACGGCCAGCGCGATCAGTTCGTGGATCTTCGGCGCCAGGTGGCCGGTACTTTCGGCCGCCCCTTCGATCGTCGCCAGTCCGCGCAGCACGTCCGGGCTCAGTTTCGCGTAGTCGCCGATGCGCTCCGTCAGCGCGCCCCGGTAGGCATTCCAGTCCTGCATCATGATGGTCTCCTTTGCGTGAGTGGATGAAGGCCGGCGGAAGCATGCCCACCGCGCCTGGTGATGCAGACACCATCGCGAACCGGAAGTTCCCCGCCCAGCGCGCAACAGGTCCCTCCGATATACTACCCCCTTCACCATCAGGACCCGAAGCCATGACCCGCGCGCCACACGACACCACAGCCCTTCGACCGCAGCACGCCGGTGGAGCGCCGCAATGATCGTCCGGCCGCAGGGCAACTGGCTGCGCATGCTGCTGGTCTGGAACGGCTCCGTGCTGCCGGGGATCCTGCCGCAACTGGCGCTGGTGCTGGCTGTCAGCCTCGTCGCGCTGTTCGGGCATGGCCGGCTGTTCGGCACCACCGTGCCGCTGGATATGGCGCCGTTTTCGCTGCTGGGCGTCAGCCTCGCCATCTTCCTCGCCTTCCGCAACAACGCCAGCTACCAGCGCTACCTGGAAGCACGGCTGCTGTGGGGCCATGTGCTGATCTCGTCGCGCAACCTGACGTCGCAGGCGCTGGCGTATGTGCCGGCCGACCGGCTGGATCAGCAGGACTTTGCGCGGCGGGTCGCAGCGTTCGCGCACCTGCTGCGCCACCAGCTGCGCGGCACCGATGCGGGGTCCGACGTCGAACGACTGCTGGGTGCCGAGACGGCGGCGGCTTTGGCCGCGCAGGCCTACCGGCCCGTCGCAGTGCTGCACGAGCTGCGCCGTCTGCTGCAGGCTGCGGCGCCGGCCCCGCAGGCGATGTGGATGCTCGACACGCAACTCAATGCGCTGTCCGATGCGGTGGGCGGCACGGAGCGGCTGGCCAGCACGCCGATCCCGTATCCATATGGCGTGCTGCTGCACCGCACCGTTTATGCCTACTGCTTCCTGCTGCCGTTCGGGCTGGTGCATGCGATCGGCACGGCCACGCCGGTGATTTCCGTGTTCGTCGCCTACACGCTGTTCGCGCTGGAAGCGATCGCGCAGGAAATCGGCGAGCCGTTCGGCCGCGTCGCCAACAGCCTGGCACTGGAGGCGATCTGCCGCACCATCGAACGGTCGGTGTTCGAACTGGCCGGCCTGCCGCTGCCGGCAGAGCTACAACCGGACCGGCAGTACCGGCTGCATTAGCATCCGGGTCACACCATCACGCCTTCTTGCTGAACATGCGTGATTCGGCGGCCAGCGCCAGCAGGTTCGGATCGCGCTCGCGCGCCGTGGGCACCAGCAGCGTGATGGTCTGGTGCGACGTGTAGGGCGCGGCCAGCGGTATCAGTTCGATGCGCGAATTGTATTCGGCCACGCGGCCCGGCAGCAGGCTGTAGCCCATGCCGCCGCTCACCAGATTGATCAGCGAGAAGATGTCGGCCACCTGCAGCGTGGTCTCGGGCACGAAGCCGGCCTGGCGGAATGCGTGATTGAAGCTGTCGGCCGTGACAAAGCCGGCGCCCAGCGTGATGAACTGCTCGTCGCGCAAGTCCTTCAGGTCCACCTGCGTCATGCCCGCATACGGCGAACCCAGTGGCGCCGCCAGCTGCACCTCGTCCTCGAACAGCGGCACGGCCACCAGCTGCGCATCGTCGTGCGGCACCTGCAAGCCGATCACCACCGCATCGAGCTGGCCATCGGCCATGCGGCGCAGCAGGTCCTGGTTGGAGCCCAGCGTCAGGTCGATGTGCAGTTCCGGGCGGCGCAGCTTGAGTCCCATCAGCAGTTGCGGGATGCAGCGCAGCGTCAGCGAATACAGCGAGCCGATACGCAAGCGGTTGCTGTTGATGCCGGCGATCTCGCGCACCTTGCGCACGCCATCGCCGATCTCCGTCACGGCGCTCTGCGCATGGCTGGCCAGCGCAAACGCGGCCGGCAGCGCAATCAGCTTGCGGCCCTCGCGCCGGAACAGGGGGCAGCGCAGGCCCTCTTCCAGCGAGTGCAGCGCCCGGTGGATGCTGACCACGCTCTGGCCCACCTCTTCCGACACCCGCGCCAGGCTGTTCAGGCGCATGAAGGCCAGGAACACTTCCAGCTTCTTCAGCGTGATTTCTTCGTCGATCATGGCTCAGCCTGCTCCCTCACCTGTTCCGCAAAGGATAGCGCATTATTAACCTGAGAGTAAACGTCAGGGCAGCCGGATTGATTGAATGCGCAGTCCGTGCTGCCTATGCTGTGCCTTAACGTGAAGCACACAAACGGGAGACAGCATGACTACCAGCCCCCCACGCCAGTGGGACACCCGGCGCCGCGACAAGCAGCGCCGCCTCGAATCGGTTCGTCACCTGGGCAGCGGCAAGGTGCTGGGCACGGGCGACATCGTCGCCGCGCTGCAGCTGCTGGTGGCTACCGGCGACCGCGTCGTCCTCGAAGGGAACAACCAGAAGCAGGCCGATTTCCTCGCCCGTTCGCTGGTGGAGATGGATGCCGCCAAGGTCAACGGCCTGCACATGATCATGCCGAGCGTGAGCCTGCCGCAGCACCTCGACCTGTTCGAACGGGGCATCGCCAACAAACTCGATTTCGCCTTTGCCGGCGCACAGAGCCTGCGCATCTCGCAGCTGCTGCAGGACGGCGTGCTGCAGGTCGGCGCGCTGCACACCTATGTCGAGCTGTATGCGCGGCTGTACGTGGACCTGCCGCCGAACGTGGTGCTGGTGGCCGGCTACACGGCCGACCGCGATGGCAATCTGTACACCGGCCCGAGCACGGAAGACACGCCGGCGCTGGTGGAAGCGGCGGCCTTCCGCGACGGCATCGTCATCGCCCAGGTCAACGAGATCGTCGACGATCCCGCCGGCCTGCCCCGCGTCGACATTCCCGGCTCGTGGATCGACTTCGTCGTCCAGGCCGACAAGCCGTTCTACATCGAGCCGTTGTTCACCCGCGATCCCCGGCTGATCAAGCCGGTGCACGTATTGATGGCGATGATGGCGATCCGCGGCGTCTATGAGCGCCACAATGTGCAGTCGCTGAACCACGGCATCGGCTTCAACACGGCGGCCATCGAACTGCTGCTGCCGACCTATGGCGAGCAGCTGGGCCTGAAGGGCAAGATCTGCCGCAACTGGACGCTCAATCCCCACCCTACGCTGATCCCCGCCATCGAAAGCGGCTGGGTGGACAGCGTGCACTGCTTCGGCGCGGAGCTGGGCATGGAAGCCTACACGGCGGCGCGGCCGGACGTGTTCTTCACGGGCCGCGACGGCTCGATGCGCTCGAACCGGCTGCTGTGCCAGATGGCCGGCCAGTATGCGGTGGACCTGTTCATCGGCGCCACGCTGCAGATGGATGGCGCGGGCAATTCGTCCACCGTCACGCATGGCCGGCTGACCGGCTTCGGCGGCGCGCCGAACATGGGCCACGACCCGCACGGCCGCCGCCACGCCACGCCGGCCTGGCTGGACCTGATCGAGGGCGACGATCCGCTGTCGCGCGGCCGCAAGCTGGTGGTGCAGATGGTCGAGACCTTCCAGGACGGCACGCAGCCGACCATCGTCGAATCGCTGGACGCGGTGGAAGTCGGCAAGGCATCCGGCATGCCGCTGGCACCGGTGATGATCTACGGCGACGACGTCACCCACGTGCTGACCGAGGAAGGCATCGCCTACCTGTATAAAGCCCGCAACCTGGAAGAACGCAAGGCCATGCTGGCCGCCGTGGCGGGCGTGACGCCGGTGGGCCTGCGCCACGATCCGAAACAGACGGCACGGATGCGCAGCGAAGGCCTGATCGCGCTGCCTGAGGACATCGGCGTGCAGCGCTCGCAAGCCACGCGCTCGCTGCTGGCGGCGAAGAGCATTGCGGAACTGGTCGACTGGTCCGGCGGCCTGTATGACCCGCCAGCCAAGTTCAGGAGCTGGTGATGAGCCGCCTCAACGTATTGCAGGCGGCCGCCCATGGGCGCACGCTGGCCGGCATGGCCGTCGGCGCCCTCGTCGACGAAGCGATGCTGACGCCGAAGCCGGGCCTCGTCGACATGCGCGGCAGCGGCGCCCACCGGGACCTGAGCTGGCTGCTGATGTGCCACTCGGCCCATGCGCTGGCGCCCGCCTTCGAAGCGATGGCGTACGCCGGCAGCACGATAGCCAGCCTGCCGGCGCTGCGGCACCGCATCGGTGCGATCGGCCGCGAGGCTGAGGCCACGATGATGGCGGCCACCAATGGCGTGAATACGCACCGCGGCGCGATCTGGGCATTGGGCCTGCTGGTGACGGCCGCCGCCCAGGGTCCGGCAAGCGGCTTGGCCGCACGGGCTAGCGCACTGGCACGGCTGGCCGATCCCGGCGCACCGGCCCATACCGGCAACAAGGGCGAAGCGGCGCGCATGACCTACGGCGTTGGCGGCGCGCGGGGCCAGGCAGCGGCGGGCTTTCCGCACGTCTTCGACGTCGCGCTGCCGATGCTGCGCGCATCGCGCCGGCGCGGCGATAGCGAAAGCGCAGCGCGCCTCAATGCCTTACTGGCCGTGATCGCCCAGCTGGACGACACCTGCTTGCTGGCGCGCGGCGGCGTGCCGGCGCTGACGGCAGCCCAGTCGGGCGCGCAAGCCGTGCTGGATGCCGGTGGATCGGCCACAGTGGCCGGCCAGGCCGCGCTGCGGGCGCTGGAACAAGACATGCTGGCGCGCGGCACCTCGCCGGGCGGCGCCGCGGACCTGCTGGCAGCCGCGCTGCTGGTGGACCGCATCGAACAAACACAGGAGACGGAGCACCATCATGGAGAAACTGCAGTTTGAATTCGCGGCCGGGCAGCCGGCCGCCTCGCGCACGGTGACCGGCGTGGTGGCCTCCGGCGACCTGGAAGTCCTGCTGGAACCGCAGGCCGGCGGCGTGACGAGCATCGCCGTGCAGACGTCGGTCGACGGCTACGGCGCCACATGGACAGCCTTGCTGGCACGGGTGTTTGCCGATCCGGCGCTGCCGGCGGCAAAGCTGGAGATCAACGACAATGGCGCCACGCCCGGCGTGGTGCGCATGCGCATCGAGCAGGCCTTCGAGGAAGCCGCACTGGGAGGGCCGACACCATGAGCATCGAACAACTGCTGCAACGCGACAGCTTCATCGAACGGGGTGCCCGCAACCGCGCCCGCGCGCTGCTGGATGAAAGCTCGATGCGCGAACTGGTGAGCTCCTTCGACCGTGTGACGTCGCCATGGCTCGCGCAACAAAAAATCGTCACGCAGGCCGACGATGGCGTCATCGTTGCCAAAGGCGCGCTGGACGGCATCGCCACCGTGGTGCTGGCCATCGAAGGTGCCTTCCAGGGCGGCAGCATGGGCGAAGTGGGCGGCGCCAAGATTGCCGGCGCGCTGGAACTGGCGGCCCGCGACAACCGCAATGGCAAGCCCACGCAGGCCGTGATCCTGTTCGAGACGGGCGGCGTAAGACTGCAGGAAGCGAACCTGGGCCTGGCGGCGATCGCCGAGATCCAGTCGGCGATTGTCGACCTGCGGCGCTACCGCCCGGTGATCGGCGTCAGCGCCGGCACCGTGGGCTGCTACGGCGGCATGTCGATCGCGGCCGGACTGTGTTCTTATCTGGTGCTGACGCGTGAAGCGCGCCTCGGCCTGAACGGTCCGCAGGTGATCGAGCAGGAAGCAGGCGTGGCCGAATTCGATTCGCGCAACCGCGCGCTGATCTGGGGCCTGACCGGCGGCGAGCAGCGCGTGGCTGCGCACCTGGCCGATGCGCTGGTGGACGACGACACGAAGCAGGTGCGCGCCACCATCCTCGACCTGTTCCGCGCCGGCGTGCCGCCGACGCATCGCAGCGAGCGCTATGCCGACTTCCTCGCCAGCCTGGCGCAGGTGGACACGGCGCAGCAGCCGTCGGCGCAGGATGTGCGCGGCATTTATGGAAAGGGTATCGCATGAACAGGCAATCGAATGGCGCCGTGTGGCTGCAGGCCCTGGCGGGCGATGCCGCACCGGTGCATGACTGGGCCGCCGTCAAGGTCGTCGATGGTAGCGTGGCGGGACAAGCAGCACGCTTCATCGCCGTGGTGCCGGATCCCGACAACCGTTTCCCCCGCGCCCGCAAAGGCGAGGTGGGCCTCGTCGAAGGCTGGCAGCTGGCGCAGGCCGTGCTGGAAACCGTGCAGGCCGACCGCGATGCGCGCGTCAAGCGGCCCATCGTGGCCGTCATCGACGTCACCAGCCAGGCCTACGGCCGCCGCGAAGAAGCCTTCGGCATCCACCAGGCGCTGGCCGGTGCCGCCGGCGCCTATGCGCAGGCGCGGCTGGCCGGGCATCCGGTGATCGGTCTCGTGGTGGGGCTGGCCATGTCCGGCGCCTTCCTCGCGCACGGCTACCAGGCCAACCGGCTGATTGCGCTGGACGATCCGGGCGTCATGGTGCACGCGATGGGCAAGGAATCGGCGGCCCGCATCACGCTGCGCTCCGTTGCCGCGCTGGAGGCGCTGGCGCAGAGCGTGCCGCCGATGGCTTACGACATCCGCAACTACGCGTCCCTCGGCCTGCTGTGGAAAGTGCTGCAGCCATCGAGTGCGGCGGCCCCTTCCTCCGACGACGTGGCGCTCGTTCGCACCACGCTGGACGAGGCGCTGGCCGATATCGAACGCGACGAAGCCCGCGATCTGTCCGGCCGCTTCGATGGCGAACACCGCGCGGCCTCGCGCCGTGTGCGGCAACTGCTGGCGCAGCAATGGGAGGCCGGCACCTGATTTTTACCCCGGGGGCAGGCCGCACAAAACATAACAAGCGGCCACCGCCAACTTTCTTGAAACGAGAACTTTAGGAGACACCATCATGATCATCTACGGAACCGCACTGCTGGCAGCCTGCCACCTGCTGGGCATTTTTCTTGGCGATTTTCTGGGCGCGCTGATCGGCGCGAAGACCAATGTGGGAGGCGTCGGCATTGCGATGATCCTGCTGATCTGCGCCCGGCTGTACATGCATAAACGGGGCTGGATGCCGCCCGCCACCGAGGCGGGCGTCGGCTTCTGGGGCGCCATGTACATTCCCGTCGTCGTCGCGATGGCCGCGCAGCAGAACGTCGTCACCGCGCTGCGCGGCGGCCCGATCGCGCTGCTGGCCGCAGTCGGCAGCGTCGTCGTCTGCGCGCTGTGCATCTCGCTGATCAACCGCGGAGAAAAAACCGCGGAAGAAACGCTGCCGCCGCACGCCGCCACCATCGCCTGAGGAGAACGCCATGCTCGAACTCCTTGAAAAAACCTTCCAGCACAACGGCCTGGTGCTGGCCTTTGCCATGGTCGGCGTGGTGATGTACGTGTCGATGCTGCTGTCCCGCTACTTGACGATGGGCCGCGTGCACGGTTCCGCGATCGCCATCCTGATCGGCCTGGGCCTCGCCTACTGGGGCGGCATCCAGACGGGCGGCCAGAAAGGCCTGGCCGACGTGTCGCTGTTTGCCGGCGTGGGCCTGATGGGCGGCGCGATGCTGCGCGACTTCGCCATCGTCGCCACCGCCTTCGAAGTGCAGGTGGTGGAAGCGAAAAAGGCCGGCATGGTCGGCGTGATGGCCCTGCTGCTGGGTACCCTGCTGCCGTTCGTCGTCGGCGCCTGCGTGGCGTATGCGTTCGGCTACCGCGATGCCGTCAGCATCACCACGATCGGCGCCGGCGCCGTCACGTACATCGTCGGTCCGGTGACCGGTGCGGCGATCGGCGCCAGTTCCGAAGTGATGGCACTCAGTATCGCAACGGGGCTGATCAAGGCGATCATCGTCATGGTGGCCACGCCCGCCGCAGCCGGGTTCCTGCGCCTGCGTACGCCCCGCTCGGCGATGGTGTTCGGCGGCCTGGCCGGCACGGTCAGCGGCGTGTCGGCCGGCCTCGCGGCCACCGACCGCAAGCTGGTGCCGTATGGCGCGCTGGTGGCGACCTTCCACACGGGCCTCGGCTGCCTGCTCGGCCCGTCGCTGCTGTTCTTTGCCACCCGTTCGCTGCTGGGCTGACATCATGCGCACGCCCCCCTTCCGTCCGCACGACCTGTTGTGGCTCCGTGTGCCGGACCGGTTCGATGCCGGCGGCGACTGGCCAGACTGGCTGGATGCCGCGTGGATGCTGCAGGCGCCGGTCGTCGTGCGGCGCGAAGCGGTAGACGGCAGCCGCGTTCCGGTCGGCGTGCGCGGTGCCACGCGCAGCCAGCGCTGCAAGGGCTATGTGCAGCGCGCCATGGTGGCCCGTTGCGTGACGCCGGAAATGCTGGCTCATGTGCCTGCCGACCTGTCGTTGCCGCCACTGGAGACATTGGCGGCGCTGGCACCGCAGCTCGATGCGCTGGGCCTGGCCTGGGGACCGGCCGGCGGTACCGGTTTCCAGCTGGCCAGCGGCCTGCCCGTGCTGCGCGCGGACAGCGACCTGGATCTGCTGGTGCGTGCGCCGGCGCCGCTGTCGTCGCACGTGGTCGGGCAACTGCTGCAACTGCGTGCCGGCTGCCGCATCGACATCCAGGTCGACACGGGCTGGGGCGGCTTCGCACTGAACGAGTATGCGCGCGGCGGCCGCGTAATGGTGAAGACGGCGCACGGCCCGGTGCTGGTGACCGATCCGTGGCAGCATGCGGCCGCGGCATGAGCGTGCTGTTTACTTTTCCCGGCCAGGGCGCGCAGCAGCCCGGCATGCTGCATGCGCTGCCACACGGGTCGCAGGTGACGCTCGATGAAGCCGCTGCTGTACTGAAGCGCGATCCGCTGGAACTCGATACGCCGGAGGCGCTGCGCTCCACCGTCGCAGTGCAGCTTTGCCTGCTGATCGCGGGCGTGGCGATGGCGCGGCACCTGGCGTCGCTGGACGCGCGGCCGCAGATGGTGGCCGGGTTGTCGATCGGCGCTTATCCGGCCGCCGTGGTTGCGGGTGTGCTGGAATTTCACGATGCCGTCCGCCTGGTCTCGTTGCGCGCGCAAATGATGGAAGACACCTATCCAGCCGGTTACGGCATGACGGCGGTCTCGGGCCTGACGGTGCCGCAGCTCGAACCGCTGATCGCGCAGGTGCACGGGCCGGCGCGCCCCGTCTACCTGGCCACCCTGAACGGTCCGCAGCAGCTGGTGGTAGCGGGATCGGACGCTGCAATGGCCGCGGTTGCGGGGCTGGTCAACGATGCCGGCACGGGTGCGAAGGCGGAGCGGCTGGCGGTCAGCGTCCCCTCGCACTGCGAGCTGTTCGCTCAGCAGGCGGAGGAACTGGCGACTGCGATGGCGGAGGTTCCGCTGCAGCGCCCGGCCATCGGCTACATCAGCTGCAGCGTCGCGCGCCAGCTGTTCGACGCCGCCCGCATCGGCGCCGACCTCGCCGCCAACATGGCGCGCCAGGTGCGCTGGTACGACACCGTGCAGCACGCGTGGGAACGTGGCGCCAGGCTGGCCGTGGAAATGCCCAGCGGCAGCGTCCTGACGAAGCTGACCGAACCCGTGTTCGCGGGCGGCCTGGCAATCAGCTGCGCCCGCGCCTCCATCGACGATATCCGCAGCCGCATCGCGCAGATGTCAGCAGAATAAACCGGTGACAGGTCGGTGCGCCGTAGCGACCATTTTCGGAGAAATGTTTCAAAACAAATGGAGCCTGTCACCGGTTTTCTATCGCACTGAGTTGACGCCGCCGCACAGGTACGCCACGCCGGCCGGCACTTTCAGCGCGACTTCAGTGCCCTGCCCCACTGCCGAATCCACGCGCAGCACGCCGCGGATGCGGCCGGCCCGTTCGTACATGCCCCGCATGCCCCAGTGGTCTTCGCGGCCCTGCGGCCCGGCGTACTGCGCGCAGAGGCCGTTGCCATCGTCGGCGACGGACAGCCGCAGCCACCGCTGCCGGTAATCCACCTGCACGCGGATATGCCGCGCCCGCGCGTGGTGGAATGCGTTGGCCAGCGCTTCGTGGCCGATGCGGTAGGCTTCGTCCCGCACGTCCGGTTCCAGCGGGCGCGGCGTGCCGGTCACGGTGACGGTGCAGGCCGCGCCGTCGTCCGGCGCCATTTCAGCCGCGGCCGTGCGCAGCGCGTCCTCCAGCGCCAGGCCATCGTGGACGCCGTTGCGCAGCGCGCGCACGCGGTCGCGGCCTTCGACGATCACCTGGTCGGCCCGCTGCAGCACGCTCTCGATCTGGTCGCGCACCGGATGGCCGTCCGGCTGCCCGTCGGCGATCGCCTGGAAGCGCAGCACGAGGCCATGCACGCCCTGCAGCAGCGTGTCGTGCAGTTCGCGGGCGATGCGCTCGCGCTCCAGGTGACGTTCTTCGAGCAGCTGCCGCAGCCGGCGCGCGACATTGCGCAAGTTGATGCGGTGCGCCAGCCACAGCGCCGCAACGGCCAGTGCCACCACCGCGCCGATGAAGCCGGCGCGCCGGTAGAACGGCGGTACGATCTCGAACGAATACACGGCTTCGCGCTGCATGGCCGGGCCCTCCTGGTGGTGGGTCATCACGCGGAACGTGTAGCGCCCCGGCTTCAGGCCCGTGTAGACGGCCTCGCGCTGGCGTCCCGCATCGTGCCAGGCGGTGTCGTAGCCGTCGAGGCGGTAGCGAAAGCCCAGCCGCTCCGGTGCCGACAGGTCGGGCGCCGTGTAGCCGAACACGATGCGGTGGCTGCCGTCCTCCAGCTGCACGCCGGCCAGCGACGGCAGCCGCGCGCCATCGATGCTGACGGCTTCGATCGACACGGGCGCATCGGCCAGCCGCGGCGCCGGGCGGGACGGATCGATCCACGCCACGCCGATGCTGGCCGAGAACCACAGCCGGCCATCGCCGGTACGCACGGCAGTCGGCAGCGGCAGCACCGCGTAAGGGTCGTTGGCCAGCCCGCCCAGCAGGTCATGGGAACGATAGCGCAGCAGGTAGGCGGGATCGGCCATCGCCCGCCCCACCTCGGCGGCCGGCAATTGGAAAATACCGGACTTCGTTTGCAGCCACAGGTCGGCTCCATCGCCGACCGGCACCGGCACGATCGCGTACAGGTTCTCGAACAGGCCATTGGCCGGCAGCCGCAGCGCGCGGTAGCGCCCGTCCTCGACATAGCCGATGCCGCGCTGCCCGCCGATCCACGTGCGCTTGCCGTCGTGGCCGATGGCCGTCACGTGGCCCGTATCGAGGCCGTCGGCAGCCTGCCAGCGCCGCTCGCCGGACGCATCGCCCATCACCAGCAGATTGTCGCGGTAGCCGAACCACAGGCCGCCGGCCGGATCGGTGGATGCCACCACCGGCATGCGCTGGCTGGCCGCGCTGGTCGGCGCCGGCTGCAACTGCCAGCGTCCTTCCCGCAACGTGAACAGGCCGAGGCGGTTCAGCGACACCCACAGCGTGCCGTCCGGCGCCCGCGCCAGCGCCCGCACGGCCGATTCGACCGGCGCCGCCGCGGGCAATGCCGCAACGCGTGCCAGTGCCGTGCCGCGCGAACGCCAGATGCCGGCCGGGCCGCCCATCCATACGGTGCCGTCGCTGTCGGTCATCGCCGCGGTGACGGGACCGGGCATCGACAGGTCGCCCACCTCGCCATCGGCGCCCACCCGGATCGCGGCGCGGTTGCTGGGGCCGGCCCACAGGCTGCCGTCCGCACCGGCCGCCAGTGCGAAATTGTTGGCGCCGCGGGGCAGCCCAGCCGGCACCAGCGTGCGCGCGCGGAAGCGGTCCAGGCCCGCCGTCGTGCCCACCCACAGGTTGCCGTCGGCATCCTCGTGCAGCTTCCACGCGAAGTCGGAGCTGAGGCCCTGGCGGGCATCGAAGTGATGGCGCTCATCGAGGTCCGCGAGCGACGTGGGCCGCACGACAAAGTACAAACCCTTGCCCGTGGTGGTGATCCACAGATTGCCCGCGCGGTCGAACAGCAGGCCGGCCGACGCCGCATCCAGCTCCGCGTGCGTGGCGGCGATGCGGCCCTGGTCCAGCACCACGCGGTGGATGCGGCCGCGCTGCCGCTCCGTCAGCCACAGCGCGCCGTCCGGCGCCTGGGCGATCTGGCTGACCCACGGCGCCCGTACGCCGCTGTCGATGAAGTGCCGCGCGCCGGCCGGCAGGTAGTACAGCCGTTCGTCGCTGGCTGCCCACACGATGCCGTCGCGGTCCGTGAAGACGGCGCGCGCCTTGTTCGATGGGTAGTGCCACGCTGCGGCCACCGTTTCCCACCGCTTGCCGTCGAAGCGCGCCAGGCCATCGTCCAGCGCCGCCCAGATGGCGCCGTCGCGGCCGCGCGCAAGGCCATACACGGCGCCTTCCGGCAGGCCGTCCTGCGTCGGCCAGGCCGTCATGCGACCATCGCGAATGCGCCGCATGCCGCCGAAACGCAGGCCCACCCACAGGTCCGGGCCATCGGCCAGCAGGGCCGAAACGATATTGAGCGTATTGCGTTCGCGGGGCTCGAAGCGCACGAAGCGGGCGCCGTCGAAGCGGTACAGCGAATCGTTGGTGCCCAGCCAGAGGAAGCCGTCGGCCGTCTGCGCGAGCGCGCCGACCTGGCTGGGGCCACCGTCGTTGGCGATCCAGCGGCGGTGTTCCAGCGCGTCGAACGGCTGGCCGGTGCCGGCCGCGAACGCGGGCAGCACCAGCACAATCAGATACAGCAGGCCGGCCAACGGGAGCCGCCAGCCCATGCGCGACGTCATCGAATTCATTCTTCAGCGTGAGGGCGACTAGTAACGGCATAGTAACCCAGGCCTATCGGGAACAAAAAAAGCCCCTGGCAATCCAGGGGCTTTTGCGGTGCGTACCGACGACTCAGAGCGGCTTGACGTTCACCGTGGCGCCTTGCAGATAGAACGCATTGTCCGCCTCGTAGCCGGAATCCGTGCCCAGCACGATCCAGAACTTGCCGTCCTTGTCGGCCTGCAGTTCGATCGCTTCATCCGACTTGCGGGTCTGCGAAGCCCACACGCCGCCTTCGCATTTCAGGCTTTCGTCACCCTGGATGCCCAGCACCTTGCCCTGCTTGCCCGACTGCGACTGGTTGCCGCGGTCCAGGTTCAGGTGGTAGCGCTTGTCGCTGTCCTGCACCGTCTTCGGTTCGTCGGCGCTGGCCGCGACGATCATGTAGATGCTGCTGCCGCGCGAACCGCCGACGCCGAAGCAGGCGGAACCCGCATCCGTGGCATAGGTCATCTCGAAGGTCAGCGCGTATTTGGCGCCGGGCACATAGCCGCCGTACTGGTGCTTGACGTAGGTGAGCACGTCGTCGCTGCGGTTGGTCGAAGCGATGTAGTAGCCCTTGCCCTTCAGCGGCGCCGGCAGCGCCTTCCATTCGGACGACACGGCTTCCGGCTTGTCGTCCTCGAAGTGGTCGGCGGTGCCGAGCGTCCAGCCGTCGATGCCGGCGTTGAAATCGACCTTCAGCGTCGACGCGACCGGCACCACCGGCACCGGCGCGGGGCTCGGGCCGGAGATCGGTGCGATCGTCGTGTCGTCGCCGCCGCAGGCGGACAGCAGCAGCGTGCCGGCCATCGCCAGCACGGTCATCGGAAAGACAGCTTTGGACATGGGTTGTTCCTTTATCGTTGTAGGAGAGTGCATTGCCAAACGGAAATGAAGTCTAAACAAAACCCGTAAATCCGCTTGAGGATTTTGTAACCTGTGGTAAGTTACATTTCCTAACGAATAACTTATTATCAAAAGGGCCGCGATTTGCTATAGGGCTCGTGGAGACTGCATGACGAATCGACGCAATGCGCTGCAAGCCATCGGCCTGGGCGCGCTGGCACTGACTTCCGGTACCGCCGCGGCGGCACCGGCGGCCGGCCCGGAAGGCCAGCGCCAGCCGGACCAGGGCAACGGCACCTTCCTCAATCCCGTGATGGCGGGCGACCATCCCGACCCGTCGATCCTGAAGGACGGCCGGGATTACTACATGACCTTCTCCACGTTCGATGCCTATCCCGGCCTGCTGATCTGGCACAGCCGGGATCTCGTCAACTGGCGCCCGCTGGCCCCTGCGCTGACGCGCAATATCGGTTCCGTGTGGGCACCGGAGCTGTGCAAGCACGAGGGCCGCTTTTACCTGTACATCCCCACCCGCAGGACATCCGCGCCCACGTCGCGCAATACATCGTGGGTCATCTGGGCGGACCGCATCGAAGGCCCGTGGTCCGAGCCCGTCGACCTGCACCTGCCGGACCATATCGACCCCGGCCACGCCGTCGGCGAGGACGGTTCGCGCTGGCTGTTCCTCAACGGCGGCGACCGCGTGCGCCTGGCTGCCGATGGTCTCAGCACCATCGGCAAGCCGGAACACATCTACGATCCATGGCGCTTTCCCGACGACTGGGACAGCGAAGGCTTCGCGCCGGAAGGCCCGAAGATCACGCGCCATGGCGACTGGTTCTACATGATCCTTGCCGTCGGCGGGACGGCGGGCCCGCCGACCGGCCACATGGTCACCGCGGCCCGCTCGAAATCGATCAACGGGCCGTGGCAGCACCACCCGCGCAATCCGCTGGTGCGCACGCAGTCGGCCGACGAGACATGGTGGTCGCGCGGCCACGCCACGCTGGTCGAAGGCCCGGCCGGCGACTGGTGGGCCGTCTACCACGGCTACGAAAACGGCTTCTGGACACTGGGCCGCCAGTGCCTGCTGGCGCCCGTACGCTGGACCGACGACGGCTGGCTGGAGTTCGGCGGCGGCGACCTGTCGCGCCCCCTGCCGAAGCCGCAGGGCGGCACGCCGGGCCCGCATGGCCTGCCGCTGTCGGACGATTTCAGCACCGACAAATACGGCACGCAATGGGCATTCTTCAATCCGGGGCCGGACGAAGCGCGCCGTTTGCGGCGCCGGGACGGCGTGCTGCACATGGCCGCACGCGGCACGGCGCCGTCCGATTCGTCGCCGCTGCTGATGGTGGCCGGCGACCCGGATTACGAATTCCAGTGCGAGATCGACGTGGACCCGGGCGCGCGCGCCGGCCTGCTCCTGTTCTACGACGACCGGCTGTATTGCGGCGTCAGCTTCGATGCGGAACGCTTCATCGGCCACAAATACGGCATCGAGCACAGTCCCTATCCGAATCCTCATGGCAGGCGGCTGTTCCTCCGCATGCGCAACGACCGCCACATCGTGCGGGTGCACATCTCTACCGACGGCAAAACGTGGCAGCGCTTCGAGCGCAGCTTCGAAGTCTCCGGCTACCACCACAATGTGCGCGGCGGCTTTCGGGCATTGAAGCCGGGGCTGTTCGTGGCCGGCAAGGGCGAAGCGCGGTTCAGCGATTTCCGCTACCGCGTGCCGGCCGCGTAACGGGGCGGTACGGCGGGGACAGTCCCCGCTTCCGGGGACTGTCCCCTCTTCTGCTTTTCGTGCTGCGCGATCAAACCAGCTCCAGGAACCTTTCGAGGCAAGGATTCCGGCTGGCCGGCGACCACGCCAGCACCTGCTCGATGGCCGGTGCCCCCGCCAGCCGCAGGAATGCGACATCGGCCAGCCGCGCCTTGCGCATCGAATCGGGCACCAGCGCGATGCCCACGCCCTCGTTGACGAGACTGAGCACCGTCTGCTGCAGATGCACTTCGATCCGCACGTCCGGCTCGAAGCCGCCGCTGCGGCAATGCTCGACGATCGTCGCGCGCAAGGTGGGCGCCACCTCCGTGACCGCCATCACGAACGGCTCGCCGGCCAGTTGGGCGATGTGCACCTGGCGCGCGCGTGCCCGCCCATGATTGCGCGGCACCGCCACGCACAAGGGTTCGCTGACGATCGTGCGCGTGACGAGCCCGGGCTGTGGCGCAATCGGGAACATGATGGCCGCATCGATCCGGCCGCTCACCACCTCGGCCGCCAGGTCGTGCGACATGATCTCGCGCAGGTTCAGCTGCACCTCGGGATAGGCATTGCCGAAGTCCCGCGTATAGCGCGGCACCACGCTGTAGGCGGCGCACATGGTAAAACCCACGGTCAGCCGGCCCGCCGTACCTGCCGCCGCGGCCTGCGCATTCGTTTCCGCCTGCGCCAGCGATGCCAGGATCGCTTTCGCATCCGTATAGAACTGCTGGCCGGCCGGCGTCAGCGCCACGCTGTGCGGACTGCGTTCGATCAGCCGGACGCCGACAGATTCCTCCAGCGCGGCCAGCTGGCGGCTCAACGGCGGCTGCGACAGGTGCAGTTGCGCGGCGGCGCGGCCGAAGTGCAGCGTCTCGGCCAGCGCGACGAAATAGCGCAGTGGTTTGAAATCGATCATGATGCGGAAAAGGTATTGCGGACAGCGATAAATGGTATTGGATTGTATCGCCATCCATCGCTATGCTGGCGGGTTTTCACCGCACCACTGTCCCATGCTCGTCACCCTGGAAATCCTGCTGCCCATCTTTGCCCTCGTGCTGGCCGGCTTCGCCTGCCGCCGCGGCGGCATCTTCGGCGCCACCGCCGCCAGCGAATTGAACCGCCTCGTCGTCTGGCTGGCGCTGCCGGCACTGCTGTTCGACATCATGGCCCACGCCACGTGGCGGCAACTGGACCAGCCGGACTTTGCCGCCGCCTTCGGCCTCAGTTGCGCCATCGTGTTCGGCGGCGTGCTGGCCATCGCCATGCTGCGCGGCCGCCACCTGGCCGACGCCAGCATCGAGGCGATCGCCGCGTCGTACCCGAACACAGCCTACATCGGCTTCCCCCTGTGCACGCTGCTGTTCGGCCAGGCCAGCCTGACGCCGGCGACGATCGCCACGATCATCGTCGTCTGCGTGCTGTTCGCGGTGGCCATCGTGCTGATCGAAGTGAGCGTGGAAAGCGAGCGACGCGTGCATATCATCGCCGGGCGCATTGCCGGGCGGCTGGCGCGCAATCCGCTGCTCGTCGCGCCGGCGGCCGGCGTGGTGGTCGCCGCCTGCGGTGTGGCGGTGCCTGCCTCCGTCGAGAGCTTCCTGAAGCTGGCCGGCTCCGCCGCCAGCCCGTGCGCGCTGATCTGCCTCGGCGCCTTCCTCGGCGAAAAGCGGCAGTCTGCCCCAGCCGGCAAGGGTGCGTGGCCGCTGACGGTGGCCAAGCTGTTTGTCCAGCCGGCGCTGGCATGGTGGCTGGCCGCCGGCATCTTTCATCTGTCGCGGCCGCTGGTGCAGATGGCCGTGCTGCTGACCGCCCTGCCGACGGGCACCGGGCCGTTCATGCTGGCCGAGTTCTACCGGCGCGAACCGGCCGTGGCCTCGCGCACCATCCTGTTTTCGACGCTGGCGTCGATCCTCACGCTGTCCGTGCTGCTCACGCAGATGGGTTAGGTGCCGAAAAAACGGTGACAGGCTCCTAATTCGGCTGGCGAACGGATGCAGCGCCTGTCACCGGCGTGCCCTTTATCCCAGCAGCTTGTCCAGCGTAATGGGCAACTCCCGCACCCGCGTCCCGCAAGCGTTATAAATCGCATTCGCGACCGCCGCCGCCGTCCCCGTAATGCCGATCTCGCCAATGCCCCGGGCACCGGCCGGCGCGTGTGGATCTGGGATATCCGTCCACATCACATCGATCTCCGGCACGTCCAGGTGGGCCGGCACGTGGTATTCGGACAGGCTCGGATTCATGATGCGGCCATTGCGCTCGTCGAACTGCGTTTCCTCCATCAGCGCCAGCCCGAGGCCCATGATCATGCCGCCGCGGAGCTGGCTCATGCCCGTCTTGGCATTCAGTACGCGGCCCACGTCGAAGGAGCCCAGCAGGCGGCTGATGCGCGGCTCGCCGGTGACGACGTTGACGCGCGCCTCGCAGAAGATCGCGCCATACGAATGCATCGACCAGTGCAGCGTTTCCAGCGGCGGCGGCGCCTTGCCTTCCGCCTGCACCTGGTCGCGGCCGGCGCGGCCGAGGATCGCGGCATAGCTGTCGAAACGCTCCGCATCGTCGAGCGCACACAGGCCGCCGTCGCGGGCGCGCACCTGGTCGAAGCCCAGGCCGGCCAGCGGCGACGTGCGGCCGGCCAGGTTCAGCAGATCCGAGAACAGTTTCTGCTGCGCGGCGATGACGGCACGGCCGATCGAGGCCGTCTGCTGCGAACCGCCGGCCAGCACGATGCCGGGCAGGGCCGAATCGCCATAGGCCACCGTCACGTCGTCCAGCGGCAGGCCAAGGCGCGCGGCCGTCAGCTGCGCCTGCACGGTGGCCGTGCCCATGCCCATCTCGTGCGCCGCCACGTCCACGCGCACCTTGCCGTCGCGCGTCAGCGTCAGCCGCGCGGCGCCGCCCGGCATCCGGTAGTAAGGATACGTGGCCGTCGCGCAGCCCATGCCGACGAGCCATTCGCCCTCGCGGCGCATGCGCGGCTGCGCATTGCGCTGCTGCCAGCCGAAACGCTCGGCGCCCGCCTGGTAAGCTTCCAGCAGGTGGCGCGACGAAAACGGTGCGCCCTTGGTCGGATCCTTGTCCGGCTCGTTGCGGCGGCGCAGCTCAATGGGGTCGATGCCCATCTGGTCGGCCAGTTCGTCGATGGCCGACTCCAGCGCGAACGAGCCGACCGATTCGCCCGGCGCGCGCATGAACGTGTTCGACACCATGTTCATCGTCGCCGTTTCCACTTCCAGCCGCATGCTGCCGGCCGCATACAGGCAGCGCGCCGGCATGATGAACGGCTCCGGCATATTGTTATGGGCCGTCATCACCGCCAGGCCGGTCTGCAGCAATGCCGTGAAGCGGCCATCGTCGTCCGCGCCCAGTGCCACGCGCTGTTCGGTCAGCGTGCGGCCGCCGACCACGCGGTAGACGCCCTCGCGCGACAGCATGATCCGCACGGGCCGCCCGGCCAGCTTCGCAGCCGCGGCCGCGAGAATCTGGTGCTGCCACAACGCCTTGCCGCCGAAGGCGCCGCCGACGAACGGCGACGTCACGTGCACCTGCTCTTCCTTGATGCCGAACACCTGCGCGATCGACCATGCCGTGTGCGCGACGGCTTGCGTGGCATCGTGGATGCGCAGGTCGTCGCCATCCCATGCCAGCGTGGCCGCATGCAGCTCGATCGCGTTGTGGTTCTGGCGTGGCGTGCAGTAGGTGGCATCCACGCGATGGGGCGCCGCGGCCAGTGCCGCTTCCGCATCGCCGGCCTCCACCAGCAGCGGTTCGCCCTGGAACGTGCCCGTCTTCGTGCCGGCCGCCTTGGCCGCCGCCAGCGATGTGACGGCCGCCTCGGTCGCGTAGGTGATGTGGATCAGCGACTTCGCGTGGTCGGCCTGCTCCTGCGTGTCGGCCAGCACCAGCGCGACGGGCTGGCCGTTCCAGTGGATGCGGTCGTCCTGGAAGATGGGCAGGTCGTCGCCGCCGGCCGCTTTTTCCTTGCTCATGAAGAGCGGCGTGGGTTTCAGCTTCGGCGCGTTCTTGTGCGTCATCACCAGCACGACGCCGGGCGCCGCTTCGGCCGCCTTGGTGTCGAGCGTGGCGATGCGCCCTGCCGGCACGGTGCTGTAGACGAGCGCCGCATAGGTCATGCCTTCCAGCGCGAATTCGGCGGCGAACGGCGCCCCGCCCTTCACCTTCAGTGCGCCATCGACGCGGGAAACCGGTGCGCCGATCAGCGGATCGCGCAGTCCGATCAGCGGGTCGGGAATGCCGCCGGGGATCAGCCCGTCGGGCGCCAGTTCGACGGCCTTCTGCATGATGGCCTGGGTGGCCTTCTGGACGATATTCATGTTGGCCTCCTTACGAGCGGGTATCGACGAGACTGCTCAACACCGCCACCATCGCGCGTTGCGCGACGTCGATCTTGAACGCGTTGTCCCGCAGCGGCCTGGCATCGGCCAGTTCCGCCGCGGCCGCCGCATTGAAGTGTTCTTCGGTGGCCGGCTGGCCGACCAGCATCTGCTCGGCCGTCCACGCGCGCCAGGGTTTATGGGCGACGCCGCCCAACGCCAGCCGCACATTCTTCACGACGCCGTCCTCGACTTCCAGCGCGGCCGCCACCGACACCAGCGCGAACGCATAGCTGGCGCGATCGCGCACCTTGCGGTACGTGGAGCGCGCAGCAAAAGGCAGCGGCGGCACTTCGACGGCGGTAATCAGCTCCCCTGGCTGCAGCGCGGTTTCGCGTTCGGGATGATCCTCCGGCAGCAAATGAAAATCGGTGAAGGGGATCGTGCGCGCACCGCCTACGCCTTCGACATGAACGACGGCGCCGAGTGCCGCCAGCGCCACGCACATGTCGGAAGGATGCACGGCCACGCACGCGTCGGACGCACCGAGGATCGCATGCATGCGGTTGAAGCCGCCGATCGCGTCGCAACCCTGGCCCGGGCTGCGCTTGTTGCAGTGCGAACCGTCGTTATCGTAGAAATAGCTGCAGCGGGTCCGTTGCAGCATATTCCCGCCCACGGTCGCCATATTGCGGATCTGCGCCGATGCGCCGGACGCGATGGCGCGCGTCAGCATCGGGTACTGCGTGCGCACCGCGCGGTGTTCGGCCACCGCCGTATTCTTCGCGGCCGCGCCGATGCGCAGGCCGCCATCGGGCAGTTCGTCGATCGCATCGGACAGGCCGGTGACATCGACCAGCGCGGCCGGATGTTCCACGGTCTCGCGCATCAGGTCGACGAGATTGGTGCCGCCGCCCAGGTATTTCGTGTCGGCGCCCTGGCCGCGCCGGACGGCATCGGCCACATTGGCCGCGCGTGCAAACGCAAAGGGCGTCATGGCGCCTCCTGCGTGTGATGGTCCGTCACCGCCGCGACGATGCCGTTGTAGGCGCCGCACCGGCACAAGTTGCCGCTCATCCGCTCGCGCACTTCATCGGCGGTGAATTCGATCGTGTCGGTGCCCAGGTCTTCCGTTACATAGCTGGGCACGCCGCGGCGCAGCTCGGCCTCCATGCCCAGCGCCGAACAGATCTGGCCCGGCGTGCAGTAACCGCATTGAAAGCCGTCGTGCTCGACGAAGGCCTGCTGCAGCGGGTGCAGGTCGCCATTGGCGGCAAGGCCCTCCACCGACGTGACGGCGCGGCCTTCATATTGGACGGCCAGCGCCAGGCAGGACAGGATGCGCTGCTCGCCGTCGACGAGCACGGTGCAGGCACCGCAGGCGCCCTGGTTGCAGCCTTTCTTCGTGCCGGACAGCTGCAGGTGCTCGCGCAGGAAATCGAGCAGCGAGACGCGCGGGTCGGCGGGAAGTTCGACCGCGGCGCCGTTGATGGTGATGATCTGGGACATACGGATTCCTTTCGTATCGGCCGGGGGTTATCGATCAATAGTTACCAAGTCTATAACCCTGCGGCGAAACACGGCGTCCGTTTGCCCTCCATCATCCGTTCCTGCCAGTCAGCAGGTGCCGGCGCGCCCCGCGGCACTGTCCCGCACGCCGGCGGCGATGGCAGCAGACAGCCTGGCCAATGCCGCGCGGTGGCCGGCCACCAGCGCGTCATAGCCTTCGCCCACCTGCTCGCGCAGCACGCTGCGGCACGTCAGCACCGTCTCGCTGCCCACCTGCCGCACGCTCCAGACGGCATCGACCAGCGCGTAGCTGCCCGGCACGGATTCGAAGCGCTGGATGTTCGTGCTGACGCGGTACAAAGGCGCGTCGGCCGGATGCGGCGTGCGATACACGTCAATCGCGCCCAGCGTGGACGTGACGCCCTGCGACAGCGCATTGCCGATCTCGTCGCCCAGCGGACCGATCCACCGGTGGTGTTCCAGCAGGTCGACGCGCCCTTCGCCGCTGCCGACGACGAGCTGGTTGCGGCGCACCTGCGCCGGGATCGTCACGGCCAGCATTTCGACATACAGCTTGCCGGCGGCCGGTGCCGGGCTGGCGGCGGCGCCGCCGCTGAGGGTATAGAACTGGTCGGACGGCGGCGTGGCGCAGGCGGCCAGCACCGCCACGCCCAGGCAAGCGCCGAGCCGGCTGAATGCATGCTTCATTTCTTCTTCTCCTGGGGTTTGCCGCGGATCAGCGATTCCGGATGGCGTTCGAGATAATCGGACAGCGCGTCCAGCGACTCCATCGTCCGCGTCACTTCCTGCAGCGTCTGGCGCAGGTCGGACTGCAGCGGCGAGTCCTTGGCCAGCAGGCTTTCCGCGCTGCTGAAGGTCTTGCGGGCCGCGGCCAGCGTGTCCTGCATTTCCGGCAGCACCTGTTTATCCAGGCGCGCCAGCGTGGCATTGGCCTGCTTCAGCGTGGCGTTCAGGTTCTTGCCGATATCGTCGAACGGAATCTTGTCCAGTTTGCCGGCGATGCTTTTCAGCTGGCTTTGCAGCTCGTCCAGAGAACCTGGCACCGTCGGCAGGATCAGCTGGCCGTCATGCACCGCCAGCGCCGCCTTCTGCGAACCGGGGAAGAAGTCCAGCGCAACATACAACTGGCTGGTCAGCAGGCTGCCCGTACGCAGCTGGCCGCGCAGGCCGTGGCCGACCATCAGCGTCAGCGCATCCTGGCCGCCCTTGGCATCGCCGGCAAACGCGTCGATGAACTGCTGGCCCAGCCGGCCTGGATACAGGTCGATCGTCACCGGCATGCGGAAGCTCTTGCGGGCCCGGTCGAACTCGACGCCGACCGTGCGCACCTCGCCCAGCACGATGCCGCGGAAGTCGACCGGCGCGCCCGGCGCCAGGCCGCGCAGCGACTGGTCGAAGTACAGCACGGCCGACAGGCCCGGGCCGTCCGGCGTGCGCAGCGCGGCGGCGCGGTCCTCGGCCAGGATGAAGCGCGTGCCGGCAGGTGCCGCCATGGCGGGCTTCTGGCCGTTATCCGATTCGAACGAGATGCCGCCGGTGGCCAGTGCCGCCAGCGACTGCGTGTTCAATTTAAAACCGCCGGCATCGAGGCGCAGATCGACGCCGCTGGCGTGCCACCAGCGCGTATTGGTGCCGACGAAGCCGACATACGGTTCCTCGACGAAGACGGACATGTCGATGCCGTCGCCCGCCTTGTTCAGGTCGAACGACGCGATCTGGCCGACCTTGACGCGCCGGTAATACACGGGCGAACCGATGCCCACGGAGCCCAGCGACTCGCCATGCAGCCGGTATTCGCGGCCCTTCAGGCCGGGCGGCACGGCGGGCGGGCCATCCAGCCCGGTGAACTCGGATCTGGTGGTGCCCTTGGTGCCGGGCGCCGCGCCAATATAGGGGCCGGACAGCAGCGTGCCCAGTCCCGACACGCCGCTGGCGCCGATCTGCGGCCGGACGACCCAGAAGCGGGTGTCCTCGGCAGCGAATTTCTTTGCCTCCTTGGCCATCTGGATCTTCGCGACGACGCGGTTGCCGTCCTCGCCCAGCGTGACGGCGACGACGTCGCCGATGTCGACGTCCTTGTATTTGACCTTGGTCTTGCCCGCCTCGAGGCCCTCGCCGGTGGCAAAGGTGACGGTGATCGTCGGCCCCTTGTTCGTCATCCAGTTGACGACCTGCGTGGCGCCGATGATGGCGGCCAGCACGGGGATCAGCCAGATCAGCGACGGCAGCCACCGGTTCGGCTTGTCGATATCGGGCGCAGGGGGCAGCGGCTCGTTGCCGTCCAGATCAGACATGTTTATCTCTACTTTCTAAAGGATCCCAGATGAGCCGCGGATCGAATTGGGCGGAAGCCACCATCGTCAGGATCACCACGCAGCCGAAGGCCAGCGCGCCCGGGCCTGCCGTGATGACGGCCAGTGTCTGGAAGCGCACCAGCGCGACGGTCAGCGTGACGACAAAAATATCGAGCATCGACCAGCGGCCGATGAACTCCACCACACGGTACAGCTTTGTGCGCCCGGACGGCGCCCAGCGCGAACCCCATTGCGCCGTGCCGGTCAGCAGCGCCAGCGCCACCAGCTTCGATACGGGCACGAGGATGCTGGCGACAAAAATGATGATGGCCAGGCCGGGCGAGCCGGAATTCCAGAACAGCGCGACGCCGCTCATGATCGTGTCGCCCTCGGTGCCGCCGATCGACTGCGTGTACATCACCGGCAGCACATTGGCCGGCACGTACAGCAGCGCGGCGGCGACCAGCATCGCCCACGTCCACGTGATGCTGTGCGGGATGCGGCGGTGCAGGCCGGCGCCGCAGCGGCAGCAGCGTTGTTTCGGTTGATGGCGCAGGTTGACGAGGCCGCAGGCGCCGCATTCGATCGGCTGGCCGCGCGCCGCCGGATCGCGCAACGGCGGGTCGAGCTGGTCGGCCAGCGCCCACAGCGCCTTCGGTTCGTAGCGCAGCACCAGCGCGCACAGGATGGTCAGCGCGCCGAACGCGAACAGGCCCGGATGCGGGACCACCCGTGCCAGGCTCGTCATCTTGATGACGGTGACGAGGATGCCGATCATCAGCACCTCCGTCATTGCCCAGTGCCGCGCGCCCTGCACGAGCCGCAGCACCAGGTGGAAGCCGGGCACGCGGCGCCGGCGCATCAGCCCCAGCGACACATACAGCAGCGAGCCCAGCTCCAGCGCGGGGAACAGCACGGCAAAGAAGAACACCATGGCGGCGATGACCTGCATCTGCTCGCGCCACAGCACGGCGATGGCGCCCAGCAGCGTGACGCCGGACGACATGCCGCTCATTTCCAGTTCGACAATGGGAAAGCACTGGGCCAGCAGGTAGACGAGCACCGCGCCGAGCGTGACCGCGACCATCGACGATGGCCGCGGCGCCGGACCCGTGGCATGCCAGCGGTACAGCACGCGCGAACAACGCGTGCAGCGGGCCCGCTGGCCTTCGGACAAAGGCCGCCAGCGATGCAGCGAACCGCAATCGTGGCAGCCGATGAGCTCCCCTTCCTTCACGCCGGCGTCCCGCTGCGAGCTTGACAGTCAGCCGGACCGGTTATGTGCTGGAAGGGAGCGTGCGTTGGCATAGAATCAGAAGCGTACCTTGACGAAGGCCGAAGGTCCAGTCAAACGCAGGTTCAGGTCGGCATTACGCTCGGCATTATTGCGCTCCAGCTTGATCTTCTGGATGCCGTAGTCCAGCACCACGCCGACGTTCTTCGCCGGGAACCATTCCACGCCGACGGAGCCGCCATACACGTGGCCTTCCAGGTTGCCGCCGTTTTTCTTCACGCCGGACGCATCCGCGAACATGCGCACGTTCTCGTTGAACGAGTGCTTCCAGCCCAGTTCCAGCAATGGCGCGTAGCCGCTTTCGCTGGCCGACTGGCTGGCGCCGGAGCTGACGTCGATATTGCCGCCGGCCAGGCCGGTCAGCTGGCCCGTTGCCGAACCGGACACTTTCGCATGCAGGTAAGCGGCACCGACGCCAACCCCGAACACGTCCGCGCCCTTGCCCAACCACCATTTATAGGCGACCTGGGCCAGGTCGAACTGCAGCTTGCCGTCGATGGCCGCCGTACCCGTTACGGGTTGGCCCTGGTAGGTCGTGTCGCCCGTGATGCTGGGGTTGTACGATTTGTCGTAACGGAAGTAATCGACGGAGATACCGTGGCTGTCGCCGATCAGGAACTCGGCTTTTACGCGCGGCAGCGTCTCGTCGTCGATTTTTTCGTCGGGCGTGTCGACGCGGCCGTAGCGGGTGTCGGCACCCACGTGGATCTTCGGCTCGGCGTAGAAGGCGCCAGCGGAAATGCTCATGCGGTCCAGCGCCGGCGACGGGTCGGCATACGCGGCACCTGCTGCCGTTGCCGTCATCAGCAAGGCGGCCTTCACTGCGGTGGCCACGGTCAATGCGCGGTGCGCGCGGTCTTTGTTCATCGTTTGCAGCTTCAGTTGCAGCATCGGGTTCTCCGGATTCAGAAGTGTTGGTCTGGTCGGGCCGTATTGTCATTATGGCCAGATGGACGCATGCTACTGCGCACGATAGGAGAACACCTTGTACGAAAGGACAGTATTGCGTGCGAGAGTGCGCTAGCGCACATAGGGGACTGTCCCCGCAGG